>NZ_JBQGCX010000233.1:0-1655 GCF_052038725.1 Actinosynnema sp. | reverse complement strand
CGGCGACGTGCCGTGGGAGGAGTGCTTCCGCGCGCTCAACGCGATCGGCTACTCGGGCCCGATCTCGGTGGAGTGGGAGGACGCGGGCATGGACCGCCTGCGCGGCGCGGAGGAAGCCGTGACCTACATCCGCAAGCACCTGTTCGACCCGCCCGCGGCGGCCTTCGACGCGGCCTTCTCCGTCAAGGAGTGACCGGGGCCCACCGGGTGTGACGCGCCCGTCCCGCTCCCCTGCGGGACGGGCGTTCCGATGGGTCCCCCGACCGGGTTAAAGTCCGCTCGGGAGGCACGATGACGCGCACGAACTGGGCCAAGAACCTGACGTTCTCCGCTGAGGAGGTCAGCGTTCCCGAGACGGTCGAGCAGGTCCAGGAGGTGGTGGCGCGCTCGCGCGCGGTCCACGTCGTGGGCACCGGCCACTCCTTCAGCCCGATCGCCGACACCACCGGCACCCTGATCACCCTGGAGCGGATGCCGGAGCACTTCGAGCCCGCAGGCTCCAGCGCGAGGGTCTCCGCGGGCATCAGGTTGGCCAGGCTGGCGGAGCTCCTGCACGCCCACGGCCTAGCCCTGCCCACCCTGCCCTCGCTGCCGCACATCACCCTGGCGGGCACCTGCGTCACCGCCACCCACGGCTCGGGCGACGGCGTCGCCTCACTGGCCAGCGCGGTGCGCGCCATCGAACTGGTGGGCCCGGACGGCGCCCTGCGCAGGGTCGAACGCGGCGACCCCGATTTCAACGGCTCGGTGGTGGCCCTGGGCGCGCTCGGCGTCATCGTCACCATGGAGATCGACGTGGAGCCCGCGTTCGACGTCGAGCAGCGCGTCTACCAGGACGTCCCGTGGTCCGCCCTGACCGACCACTTCGACGCCGTGCACGGCTCCGCCTACAGCGTCAGCGCCTTCACCCAGTACCGAGGCACCGCACAGGTCTGGGTGAAGCGCCGCCTGGACGCCCCACCCGCGGACCTCTCCTGGACCGGCGGCCACGAGTCCACCACCCCCCGCCACCCGGTCCCAGGCCAACCCGCCCACCACTGCACCGCCCAACTGGGCGACCCTGGCCCCTGGCACGAACGCCTGCCGCACTTCCGCGCCGCCTTCACCCCGAGCGTAGGCGCGGAACTCCAGTCGGAGTTCTTCGTGGCCAGAGAACACGCAGGCCCCGCCCTACGAGCCCTGGCCACCCTCTCGACCGACTTCGCCCCGATCCTGCTCACCTCCGAGGTGCGCACGGTCAACGCGGACGCACAATGGCTCAGCCCCGTCCACAACCGCCCCAGCGTCGCCTTCCACTTCACCTGGCGACAGGAGGCGGAGGCGGTCGCGGCAGTGGCAACAAAGATCGAACGCATCCTGGAGCCGTTCACCCCGAGACCCCACTGGGGCAAGGTCTTCACCCTGGACCGCACCACCCTGGCCTCCCGCTACCCCCACTGGGCCGACTTCGCAGCCCTCCTGAACCGCACCGACCCCCAGGGCAAGTTCCGCAACCCCACCATCAACACCTACTTCCCCCACCCCTGACCGTCACCCTCCACTCCTGACCGCATCGCAGCCCGGCGGCTTCGCAGCCCGGCGGCTTCGCGGGCTGACCGCTTCGCGGGCTGACCGCTTCGCGGGCTGCGGGGCGCGCGCAGCGCGCCCCCGCCGCC
>NZ_JBQGCX010000232.1:0-3085 GCF_052038725.1 Actinosynnema sp. | reverse complement strand
GATGACCACCGAATCGTCGACCACCAGAACCGAGATCACGGAGGCCTCCACCGCTTCGGCGAGGGAGCGGATTCTCCCTCGCGGCAGTGGTCCAAACGGTCATCGGGCTGGTGAGTTGAGGTATTTCCGAAGTTGCGGAGCGGCGAATTACCGTTGTGCACCCGGTGGGGTGAAACCGCAGGTCAGGGCGCTCAAGAAAGGGTCTGGAAAAGCTCCGCGGCACCTCTCGCGCAACCGTGGCACCTGCGGCGCAACCGGTCCGTTCCAGGTTACCGGCCGGTCGGTCCGACCGGCCCGTCCTCGGGGCCGCCCCCGGCCGCCCGGTGGGGCCGCGCGCGGGGACAGTGTTACTAGGGGCCCGGTTGCTGGGGGCCTAGTTGCTGGGGGCCGGGTTGCCGGGAGCCGGGTTGCCGGTCAGCGCAGCCAGTCGAGGCCGAGCACGGTGACGCACGGGGTGAGCAGGTCCAGGGACGAGCTGCTCTCGCCGAGGTCGCGCACGACCAGGGCCTGGGCGGCGCCGCTGAGCAGGTTCCACACCCCGCCCGCGCTGACCTGCACCGGGACCCGCGCCAGCTCGACCGCCTGCACCAGCATGAGCTGCGCGGCGGCGGCGGCCCTGATCCGCTCGGACAGGTGCACCGCCCAGGTCGCCGAGTGCATCGACCGCGCCCAGTCGCCGCCGCCCGCGCGGACCCGGTCCGCGGTGGCCGCGAGCGCGGTGACCTCACCGGGGGTGGTCCGGCGGATGCGCTCGGTGAACGCCACGACCGCCTCGGCCTGCGGGCCCAGGTCCACCGGGACCGGGCTCAGCGCGCGGCCCGCCGACACCCAGCCCGCCGCGAGGCGCCTGCGGTCGGCGTCGGGCAGCAGGTCGCGCAGGTACGTCGAGGTCAGCACGTCCTCGATCACGCCGGTGGCGCGCTCGACCGTCTCCTGGTCGAGGCCGCAGTTCGCGGTCCAGTCCAGCACGTCGTCGCGCAGGCAGCGCAGCAGCCCGGACAGGTCGCCGATCGGCGCGCGCTCCAGCAGCGCGATCACCTGGTTCGGCTCGCGAGAGGACAGCTCGCGCACCGACGGGCGCGCCGCGGCGGCGTCCAGCGCGGCGCTGCGGGTCAGCATCAGCTCCGCCGACGGTGACGGAGCGTGGTCGGCGAGCGTCACCAGGTCGTCCGGGGTGAGCCCGCAGGCCGTCAGGAGCACCTCGGCGGTGGCGGAGCCGCCCGCGAGACGGGACAGGTCGAAGCCGAGAACCGGCGCGCTGATCAGGCTGTACATCGTTGCAGTATGCATGAACGCCCCGTACGGCGACACCTGTTCGGGTGAACGGTGTCGCCGTGCGGGTTGTCACACAGAGTTAGGTAACGTGGATCTCGTCGAGGAGCGATACCCCTCGTCAGACCTTGAAGCGGCTCACCTGCTCCTGCAGCTCCGCGGACAGCCGGGCCAGGCCCTCCGAGGCCCTGGAGGTCTCGGTGACGCTCGCCGTGGTCGACTCGGCGGCGGTCGCGACGCCCTGGATGTTCGAGGCGATCTCGCCCACGCCGCCCGCCGCGTCGCTGACGCTGCGGTTCATCTCGGCCGTGGTCGCGGTCTGCTCCTCCACCGCCGAGGCGATGGTCAGCTGGAAGCTGTTGATCTGGCTGATGATCTCGCCGATCTCGCCGATCGCGCTCACCGCGTTCGAGGTGTCCGCCTGGATCAGCTCCACCCGGCGCGAGATGTCCTCTGTCGCCTTCGCGGTCTCCTGCGCCAGGTCCTTGACCTCGTTCGCGACGACCGCGAAGCCCTTGCCCGCGTCACCGGCGCGGGCGGCCTCGATGGTGGCGTTCAGGGCCAGCAGGTTGGTCTGCTCGGCGATCGAGGTGATCACCTTGACCACGTTGCCGATCTCCACCGACGACTGGCCCAGCTTCGACACGGTGCTGTTGGTGGTCTCGGCCACGGTCACGGCCTGGCTGGCGACGCGCGCCGCCTCGTTCGCGTTCTGCGCGATCTCGCGGATCGACGCGCCCATCTCCTCCGAGCCGGTGGCCACGGTCTGCACGTTGCGCGAGACCTGGTCCGAGGCGGAGGCGACCACACCGGCCTGCGCCGAGGTCTCCTCGGCCGCGGCGGCGACCTGCGTCGCGACGGCGGCCAGGCCCTGCGCCGAGTCCTCCAGCGAGTTCGCGCTGCGGCCGATTGCCCGCACGGTGTCCTGCATCGCGTCCGAGGCCCGGTTCAGCGAGGCGGCCATGACGCCGACCTCGTCGTTCGAGCGCACCGCCACCCGCTGGGTCAGGTCGCCGTCCGCGACCGCCTCCAGGGCGCCGGACACCTCGCGCAGCGAGCCGGTGATCAGCCGGGCGATGTACAGCGCCAGGCCCAGGGCCAGCGCCAGGCCGACGACCAGCACGCTGATCTCGGTCCAGAAGCTCTTGGACTGCTCTCTGGCGATCGCCTCGGTGCCCGAGGTGACGTCCGAGACCTCCTTGTCGCGCAGCTTGGCCATGGTGTCGTCCAGCACCGCGATGACCGGGCGCAGGTCGCTGTTGTAGAGCGCGTACCCGGCCTCCGCGTTGTTGCCCAGCGCGGCGTCCTTCATGGTGCCGTTGAGCTTCACGACCAGCTGGTCCAGGGTGCTGGCGAACAGCTTCTTGTCCTCCGGCGAGGTGTCGCTGCCCGCGCTGTAGTCCGCGAAGTAGCCCTTGGCCGTGGCGAACGCCTTGCCCGCGTTGTCCAGGTTGGTCTGGGTCTCGGTCGCGTCCGAGGTGATCAGCGACTTGAGGATGCTCTTGTAGCCGCTCTCGGTGCGGTCGACGACCATGTTCAGCGAGTTGAGCGCCCTGGCGTTGTCCGCCATGCCGTTGGCGTTCGCGGCCGAGCTGTTCAGCGACAGCAGGCCCTGCACGCCCACGACCACCGCGACGACCGCGGACAGGCCGACGGCGGTCAGGATCTTGGAGTTGACGCTGCGGTCGGCCAGCAGCCGGGACAGTGCTGAGCGCTTCGACGGCTCACGGCCGGGCTCGTAGGTCGTGGAGGTGGCCATGGTGCGGTGGTCCCTTCCTTGGGGCGCGATCCCGTGCTGCGTACGGGCGAGTCA
>NZ_JBQGCX010000231.1:0-4305 GCF_052038725.1 Actinosynnema sp. | reverse complement strand
CGCCACCCACTGACCGCCACCCACTGACCGCCACCCACTGACCGCTCCACGACGCTGCCCGCGCCAGCCGCTCGCCGCGCACCCCGTCAATCCCTCGCTGCGCCGATCTCTTCGCCGCGCCGTGGTCGTTCTCCACGCACTGGACCCCCGCTCCTCGGCAGGGCCCTTAAACTCAGCCGCCAGCCGCCAGCCGCCAGCCGCCAGCCGCCAGCCGCCAGCCGCCAGCCGCCAGCCAGTGGCCGCTGGCCCTCCGCCCTCCCGGCATGAGTTGCCCCTGCGGCTCTTCGCGAGCGTCCCGCAGGCCCTTCCCGCTGCGAGCAGCTCTCTGCGAGCCAAGTCGCCGCCAAAGCAACGCCGCCCCGTGCGAGCCGTGCTGAGCCCGTGCGGCGTTCTCGCCGTTCCGCCGCATTCCCGCCAGCTAGTGCTGCTCGCCGTTCCCGCTTGCCGTTCCCGCCCCCTGTTCCCGCCCGCCAGTCCAGCCGTCAGTCCCGCTCCCTGTCCCTGCCCGTCAGTCCCGCTCCCCGTTCCCACCCGCCAGCCCTGCTCTCCAGCCCTGCCCGCTGTTCCTGCCCGCTGCGCCCTTCCTGCCCCGCGTTCGCCTTCCGCGCCCGCCACGACGGAGTGAACTTGATCGCCTTATCCCCGCCTTCGGCGTGCTCCCGCCCCTCCCGTCCGGCAAGATCCCGACCCCTCGGCCGGTCGTCCGGTCCGGTCCTGCTCCGACGGGTCCCGAAGGGCTCGCCGGTGGTTCCTACCTGTGTCTGTGCACACACCTTCACGACTTGCCTACGATGGCCATAGGTGAGGGGCCCACCGCCACCCCGGTGGACCCTAAGGAAGGCGCCCGCCGGGCGCGACGCGATGAGGTAATGAGGTCGACCCGAGATGGTGCTGTCCCGACTGCTCCGCGCAGGCGAAGGCAAGATGCTCAAGCGCCTGCGCAACATCGCAGCGCACATCAACAACCTCGAAGACGACGTCGTCGACCTCTCCGACGCCGAGCTCAGGGCCAAGACCGAGGAGTTCCGCAAGCGCCACGCCGACGGCGAGTCGCTCGACGAGCTGCTGCCGGAGGCGTTCGCCGTCGTCCGCGAGGGCGCGAAGCGGGTGCTCGGCCAGCGGCACTTCGACGTCCAGCTGATGGGCGGCGCGGCGCTGCACCTCGGGCAGATCTCCGAGATGCGCACCGGTGAGGGCAAGACCCTGACCTCGGTGCTGCCCGCCTACCTGAACGCGATCGCGGGCAAGGGCGTGCACGTCGTCACGACCAACGACTACCTCGCCAAGCGCGACTCGGAGTGGATGGGCCGCATCCACCGCTTCCTCGGCATGACCGTCGGCGCGATCCTGTCCGACATGACGCCGGAGCAGCGGCGCGCGGCCTACAACGCCGACATCACCTACGGCACGAACAACGAGTTCGGCTTCGACTACCTGCGCGACAACATGGCGTGGAGCCTGGACGAGTGCGTGCAGCGCGGCCACTTCTTCGCCGTGGTCGACGAGGTCGACTCGATCCTCATCGACGAGGCCCGCACGCCGCTGATCATCTCCGGCCCGGCCGACCAGTCGTCGCGCTGGTACCTGGAGTTCGCCCGCCTGGCCACGCTGCTGCGCAAGGACACCCACTACGAGATCGACGAGCGCAAGCGCACCGTCGGCGTCTCGGAGGCCGGTGTCGCCTTCATCGAGGACCAGCTCGGCATCGAGAACCTCTACGAGGCGGCGAACACCCCGCTGGTCGGCTACCTGAACAACGCCATCAAGGCGAAGGAGCTGTTCAGCAAGGACAAGGACTACATCGTCCGCAACGGTGAAGTCATGATCGTCGACGAGTTCACCGGCCGCGTGCTCTCGGGGCGCCGCTACAACGAGGGGATGCACCAGGCGATCGAGGCCAAGGAGGGGGTGGAGATCAAGGCCGAGAACCAGACCCTCGCCACGATCACCCTCCAGAACTACTTCCGCCTCTACGAGCGCATGGGCGGCATGACCGGCACGGCCGAGACCGAGGCCGCGGAGTTCTACCAGACCTACAAGCTCGGCGTGGTCCCCATCCCGACCAACCGCCCGATGAAGCGCCGCGACCAGCCGGACCTGGTCTACAAGTCCGAGGAGGCGAAGTTCCAGGCGGTCGCCGAGGACATCGCCGAGCGGCACGAGAAGGGCCAGCCGGTCCTGGTCGGCACGACCAGCGTCGAGCGCTCCGAGTACCTGTCGAAGCTGCTGGTGCGGATGAACATCCCGCACGAGGTCCTGAACGCCAAGCACCACGACCGCGAGGCGCTGATCATCGCCCGCGCCGGTCGCAAGGGCGCGGTGACCGTCGCGACGAACATGGCCGGTCGAGGCACCGACATCGTGCTCGGCGGCAACCCGGACATCCTGGCCGACCACGAGCTGCGCGACCGCGGCCTCGACCCGGTGGAGACCCCGGAGGAGTACGAGGCCGCCTGGTCGAAGCTGATCGAGGACGTCAAGGCCGAGGTCAAGGTCGAGGGCGAGGCGGTCCGCGAGGCGGGCGGCCTGTACGTGCTCGGCACCGAGCGCCACGAGTCCCGCCGCATCGACAACCAGCTGCGCGGTCGCTCCGGCCGCCAGGGCGACCCCGGCGAGTCCCGGTTCTACCTGTCGCTGCGCGACGAGCTGATGCGCCGGTTCAACGCGGCCATGGTCGAGAACGTGATGACCCGCCTGAAGGTGCCGGACGAGCTGCCCATCGAGCACAAGTGGGTCACCAACGCGATCCGCAGCGCGCAGACCCAGGTCGAGCAGCAGAACTTCGAGATCCGCAAGAACGTCCTCAAGTACGACGAGGTCATGAACGAGCAGCGCAAGGTGATCTACGCCGAGCGCCACCGCGTCCTCGCGGGCGAGGACCTGCGCGAGCAGGTCACCCACATGATCAAGGACGTCACCGGCGAGTACGTCGACGGCGCCACCGCCGACGGCTACTCCGAGGACTGGGACCTCGACAAGCTGTGGACGGCCCTCAAGTCGCTCTACCCGGTGTCGCTGGACGCCAAGGCGCTGCTCGACGCCGAGGACGACCTCAGCCGCGAGGACCTGCGCGCCCGCGTGCAGGAGGACGCCCTGCAGGCGTACGACAACCGCGAGGCCGACATCGACGGCCGCGTCGGCCCCGGCGCCATGCGCGAGCTGGAGCGCCGCGTGCTGCTGTCCGTGCTGGACCGCAAGTGGCGCGAGCACCTCTACGAGATGGACTACCTCAAGGAGGGCATCGGCCTGCGGGCGATGGCCCAGCGCGACCCGCTGATCGAGTACCAGCGGGAGGGCTTCGACATGTTCAACGGCATGTTGGAGGCGCTGAAGGAGGAGATCGTCGGCTTCCTGTTCAACCTGCAGGTCGAGGCCGCCGAGCCCGAGCCCGCCCCGGAGCCCCCGGTGCAGGTGTCGATCAGCAACGGCGCGGGCAACCTGACCGGCAGCCGCGCCCGCGCGCGCGCCGCCGCGGCGGCCCAGGCCGAGGCGCAGCAGCAGGCGGCTGCGGCCAGGCAGCAGGAGGAGCAGCGCCGTCGCGAGGCCCCGGCGGGCTCCGCGCTGGCGCAGCTGTCGGGTGCCCCGATCCCGCCCGCGCTGCGCGGCAAGGGCCTCGACCCGCGCGCGAACACGAACCTGACCTACACCGGTCCGGACGAGAGCGGCGACGCGGAGTCCCACGGCAGCGCAGGCCAGGGCGGCGGCGCGGGCCAGAGCGGCACCCGCAAGGAGCGCCGCGCCCAGGCCCGCGCCCAGGCCAAGGGCCAGCGCAACCGCCCGCAGGGCTGACCCGACAGCGACCCCGGTGACCGCGACGCGGTGACCGGGGCGCGTCGGCGAACCGCTCCCGCAGCCCCCGGACCCCAGTCGGTCCGGGGGCTGCGGGCTTTCCCGGCGGGGACGCGGGCGCGGTGCACCCGAGCGCCGGCGCCCGGCGAGGACGCGGGGGGCGGAGGCCGCTCCGGCTGAACCGCAGCACTGGATTGCGGTGCGGTGTGAGAGCCGCGCGATCCCGCGGGGGTGTGGAGCGGCCGGAGCAGCCGTGTCCGGCGGGCCGCAGCACGGGAGTGCGCTGCGGTGGTGCGCGGGTGGGGTGGCAGGCAGAGGCCCGGTGGTCGGGGCGCGGCGCAGGCCCGCGGTGAAGCGGTGTGCGGCGCCGGGGCACCACCGGCCTGCCGGAAGCGCCGTGCCGGTCGGGCCGCGGTGCGCGCCCACCGCCCGGGCGGGCCCCACCGCGGCGGTCGGCCACGGGGCTCACCGCCCCACGTGGAAGCGCGACAGCAGCCACCGGCCCTCCACCAGTTC
>NZ_JBQGCX010000230.1:0-6037 GCF_052038725.1 Actinosynnema sp. | reverse complement strand
TGGCCCGCTTCAGGTAGCCCAGGAGCTTTGCCTCGTTTTCCACGCACGCCTCCAGGACAGTTCCCGCTTCGCGTTCTGACCATTCCGACACGGCGGCCGGGAATCGTCCCGGCTGTCGTTTCTCCGCTTCGCGCCGCACGTCACGGGGCAGGGGTCAGCACCGGGAATTGCTCCCGGAAAGCATTGACCGATCCCGACCGGCACGCACGGCACCTCGGCCCGCTATTGCGCGAACCGCTTTCCACGATGACGCTACGAAAGGCCGGACAGGACGGCCAACCCCTAGCCCGCCCTTAGCTTCCCCCTAGCGGGGTTTGGTCCACCGGGGGTCGTGCGGGGACCCCTGCGCACCCCTCCGGACACCCCTCCGCGCACCCCTCCGGGCACCCCCTGCGGGCCCGTGGAACGACAGGATCCCGGCCACACCAGGGGTGCGACCGGGATCGGGTTGACGGCGGTGGGGAGGGTCAGGTGACGAGCGAGCCCTCGTCGTCCTTCACCGGGCTGACCAGGGCGGCCGGGAGCTCCGGGGTGGGCTGCGGGGCGTCGTGGGCGGGATCGGCCGCGGGGTGCGCGGCGGGCTTCCCAGGGGTCTTCCCGGCGCTCTTCCCAGGGGCCTCGCCCGCGCTCTCGGCGGCGGCCTCCCCGGCGGTCCCGGCCCGCTTCGCGGCGTCGGCCCCCTCCTCGGCGCTCCCCCCTGCGACAGGGGTCCCGGCGTCGCCGTCGGGATCGACCTCGGGGGGGGCGTCGGCGGCGGCCTCGGGCGCCGCCTCCACGGCGGCGTCGGGCGCGGGGCCGGGGCGGGGGACCTTGGCCAGCAGGGCCGCGGCGACGAAGGTGGTGAGCAGCAGCACCCCGGCCACCGACCAGGCCGAGACCTGCACCTCGTGGGTGAACGCGGTCCTGGCGGCCAGGCCCAGCGCGTCGCCGGTGGCGGCGGGCAGCGCGGCGGCGACCTCCACGGCCGAGCCGAGCGTCTCCTTGGCGGTGGTCAGCACGTCCGGGGACACCCCGGCCGGGCTCAGCTCGGTGAGCTCGGAGCGGTAGACGAACGCGCCGAGGCTGCCGAGCACCGCGACGCCGAGCGCGCCGCCGAACTGGCTGCCCGTCTCGGACAGCCCGGACGCGGCGCCCGCGCGCTCCTGCGGCGCGGTGGTGACGACCAGCTCCGCGGTCAGGGTCAGCACCATCGCCAGGCCCATGGCGCTGAGCGACTGGCCGACGACGGCCTGCGCGAGCCCGTCCTCCACCCGCACCTGCGACATCACGACGGAACCGCCGACGCCCAGCAGCAGGCCGAGCGCGACCACCCGCGAGTAGCGCAGCTTCGCGACGAGGACCGGGGCGAACAGGGCCGCGCCGAGCGCGCCGGTGAACGCCTGCGGCAGCGACCACAGGCCGGCCTCGAACGGTTCCAGCCCGAGCACCAGCTGGAGGTACTGGCTGGTGAAGAACATGAAGCCGATCATGGCGAAGTTGGCGAGCACGTTGGTGGCCAGCGCCGCCGAGAACGCGGCCTTGCGGAACAGGCTCACGTCGAGCATCGGGTCGTCGGTCTTGTTCTGGCGCACCAGGAACACCGGCAGCAGCACCAGTCCGAGCGCGATGCCCGCGAAGGGCTGCCAGCCTGCCCCGCGCTCCGCGAGCTCCTTGATGCCCCAGATGACCGGGAGCACGGCGGCGAACAGCAGCGCGGAGCTGAGGAGGTCGAACCTGCCCGCGCCGGGGTTGCGGTACTCGGGCAGCAGCAGCGGGGCGGCGATGACGAGCACCAGCATGATGGGGACGTTGACCAGGAAGACCGTGCCCCAGTGGAAGCTCTGCAGCAGCACGCCGCCGAGCAGCAGGCCGAGCGCGCCACCGGCGGAGAAGCCGGTGGCCCACAGGCCGATCGCGGCGCGGCGCTGCTGGGCGTCCTGGAACATGGTGCGGATCAACGACATCGTGGAGGGCATGAGGGTCGCGCCCGCGACGCCCATGAGGGCGCGGGTGCCGATGAGCAGCTCCGGGGAGCTGGCGTAGGCGGACAGCGCCGAGGCCACTCCGAACGCGACGGCTCCGACGATCAGCAGCTTGCGCCTGCCGATCCGGTCGCCGAGGGTGCCCATGGGGATCAGCAGTCCGGCGAGGACGAACGCGTAGATGTCCGTGATCCACAGGAGTTGGCTGCTGGACGGGCCTAACTCGACGCTGATGAAGGGCAGCGCGTAGGACAGCACGGTCATGTCCATGCTGATGATGAGGGTGACGAGGACGAGGACGGCCAGCCCCCACCACTCGCGCTTGCCCGCACGTGGGCCAGGAGTCATGGTCGCAACGCTACACCGGGATCTATACGCTTGTATATGACGATCGTATGAATGATCACTCGTGGTCGGGTAGGATCATGAGGTGGGCCACCGTGACCAGCTCCTCGACGGGGCGAAGAAGTGCCTGTACGAACGCGGTTACTCGAACACGACGGCGCGCGACATCGTCGCGGCGTCGAACACGAACCTGGCGTCGATCGGATACCACTTCGGCTCCAAGGAGGCCCTGCTCAGCGCCGCGCTGGTCTCGGCGTTCCAGGAGTGGGGCAACGAGCTGGACCGGGTCATGGCGGAGGTCGGCTCGGACCTGACGGTCGCGGGCAGGCTGGAGACCATGTGGGCGGGCGTGCTGAAGTCCTTCACCACGCACCGGCCGCTGTGGGTGGCGGGCATCGAGGCGTTCTCGCTGGCGGAGCGGATGCCCGAGCTGCGGGAGATGCTGGCGTCCGCCTACCGGCGCGCCCGCCCGTCGCTGGGGCAGCTGACCCTGGCGGGCACGGGCGCGGAAGAGCGCACCCGCCTCGCGGCGGGCTCGTTCCTGCTGGCGGTGATGACCGGGCTGACCGTGCAGAGCCTGCTGGACCCGGAGGCGGTGCCCGAGTCGGGGGACCTCATCACCGCCGTGCGCGCCGTCTTCGAGCGCTTCGACGTGCAGCTCGCCCCGGAGGACGACCCGCTGGCGCAGCCAGGGGGCGCCGCGGCGGGCTCCGAGTAGGAGGGGGCGGGAGCCTGCTCCGGGGCGCGGCGGGCTCCGGGGTGCGAGCCCTGGGGTGCGGCCTCTGGAGTGCGGCCTCTGGGGTGTGGCAAGGGTGCGCTAGGGGTTGCCGCGGGGGCGCGGCGCGGGGAGCTTCAGGGGCACCGCGATCGGCCGGATCACCACCCGGCCGAACGAACCCCGGCCGAACCACCCCTGCCCGAACGATCCCGGTGGACCGGGCCGAGTCCGGGTGGGACGCGCTCGACCGGACACGCCCGGTCGCCCGCGCCACGCCGAGCGGTTCGGGTGGGACGCGCCCGACCGGACACACCCGGTCGCCCGCTCCCGGCCGGACCCGCCCGGTGGGCCGAGGCCGACCGGACGACCCCGCCGCCCCACAGCCGAGGAGTGCCCGTGCCAGCCCGAAGCCCCCTGACCGGGCGGCGCAGCGCGGACCGGGGCGCGACCCCGTCCGGCTCGTCGCCGTCCAGCGCGTCCCGCGCGAGCGCGCCCACCACGAGCGGCCTGTGGTTGCGCCGGTTCCAGCGGACCGAGGACGCGCCCGTGCGCCTGGTCTGCTTCCCGCACGCGGGTGGTTCCGCGACCTACTTCCTGTCCGCGGCCCGCGCGCACGCCCCGGCCACCGACGTGCTGACCGTGCAGTACCCCGGCCGCCAGGACCGCAGGGCCGAGCGCCCGCTGGAGTCGATCCCCGCGCTGGCGGAGCGGATCACCGAGGAGCTGCTGCCGCTGGTCGACCGCCCGGTGGCCCTGTTCGGGCACAGCATGGGCGCGACGGTGGCGTTCGAGGTGGCCCTCAGGCTGCAGGAGCGGGGCGCGCCGCCGGTGGAGCTGTTCGCCTCGGGCAGGCGGTCGCCGCAGACGCACCGGGGCGAGTCGCTGCACCTGCGCGACGACGCGGCGCTCCTGGCGGAGCTGGTGTCGTTGGGCGGCACCGACTTCCGGCTGATCGACGACGAGGTGCTGCGCGCGGCCCTGCCCGCGCTGCGCGCCGACTACAAGGCCGTGGAGACCTACACCTGCGACGGGGTCCCGGTGCTGGACCTGCCGATCACGGCGCTGGTCGGCGACGCGGACCCGAAGGTGGACCTGGCCGAGGCGCGCGCCTGGGAGCGGCACACCTCGGCGGGTTTCGCGCTGGAGGTCTTCACCGGCGGGCACTTCTACCTGGCCGAGCACGCGGGCGCCGTGCACGCCCTGCTCGCCGAGCGGCTGGACCGGCACCGCTAGGGCGCGGGGGTGGCGCGCCACCGCGGGCGCGCGGCACCCCCACGGCCCCGGCCCGCGGGCGCGGCGCCCCCCGCGCGGGGCCGGTGGGGCCCCCGCGCCTCGGTCCACGCGCCTCAGGCCACGCGCCTCAGTCCACGCGCCTCAGTCCACTTTCGCCAGCCCCACCGAGCACAGGTGGGCGGCCCACCGGCGCAGGTCGGCCAGCGTCGCCGAGGGCGCGACGTCCCACCGCTGGGCGAGCCCGTCGGCCGCCCGCTCGACGTCGCCGCCGTGCCGCCACAGCTCGATCCACATCCCCGTCTCCTCGGCCGCGAACAGGAACGACGCCCCGGTCGCGGGCACGGCCAGCAGGAGCCTGCCCTCGGGGTCCACCTTCGTTACCACCGGATTGGCCAGTCGCACGTGCACTCGTCTCCCCGATCAGTGACGCCGGAGCGTCAGCGGAAGGCCCTGGGAGCAGCGCTCAGGCTCCCGGACCGCAGTGCGAGGTGGGTGTCGCACCAGTCCTCCAGCGCCGCCCGGTCGCGCGCGGCGCACAGCACCCCGCCACCGGCGGCGGCGAACTCGCGCAGGACCGCGCGGACCACCTCGGACTCCCAGCCGTCGACCCCGGTGAAGGGGTCGTCCAGCACCAGCAGCGCCCGTCCGCCGAGCAGGGCGGCGGCGAGCCGCAGCAGGACCTGCTGCCCGGTCGTGCACTCGGCGGCCTGCACGTGGGCGACGTCGCCGAGCTCGCAGGCGGCCAGCAGCACGCCCGCCTCCCGCTCGGCCTCGCCCCGCGAGGCCCCGGAGCGGAGCGCGCAGCAGACCAGGACGTCGAAGCAGGAGAGCCGGTCGGCCACGGGCACCCGGTCGGGCACCAGCCCGACGCCGGACCTGGCGAGGCCGCAGTCCTCCCAGGGGTCGCGCCCGAACAGGCTGACCCGCCCCTCGTCCGGGGGCAGCAGCGCGGCGGCGACGGACGCGAGCACGGTCTTGCCCGCCCCCCGCGCGCCGGCGACGCCGACCAGCTCGCCGGGACGCACCCGCAGCTCGGCCCCGCGCAGCACGACCTCGTCGCCGAACTGCTTGGTGACCTGGGACAGGCGGACCAGCGCGCCCGTCTTCAGCGCGGCGCGGACCACACCGGTGGCGACCGGAAGCCGGGCGCCCGAGACAGTCGAAACCATGAACCCTCCCTGTGGACGCCTCCCACGCTAGAAGCGCTCGGGGGCGGGCGACATGGCTCTACGACCACAGCGGGGGTGGGGATAAACCGACCTCCGTTCGGGAAGCCGGCTACTCTCGGCTCATGCCCGTCCGGCACCTCTGTGGAAGGGCTAACTCCAACGAGTGAGTCCCTGGGTGGCTTGGCCGAACGCCGGGTGCCCCACTCACCGACGAGCCCCCGGACCTGCGCTTCCAGTCGGGACGCGACCCGCCCGGAACACCCGCCCGAAGATCACCGGGTCGGGGTAGCGCACCGCCGCCGCGCGGCCGTCGGACGTCCCCGGAAGCGTGATCGTCACGGTGCGGAGTCGGATTCCAGGTCACCGGGCGCGCCTTCCCCGTCTCACCCCAGAGCAAACACCCGGTCAGCCGCTCCCGGAAAGCGCTTCGCTTCGGGGTCCCCCGGCCACCGGCGCCCGCAGCGCCTCCCCGCGCGCCCGCCGCGCCCGACAGCGCCCCCTCACCACCCCGTGTGCACGTGCCCCGCCCACCGCAGCGGCAGGTCCGGTTGGGCCGCGCGGTGCTCGCGCACCACCGCGTGCAGCGCCCGCGCCGCCGCCCCGCTCGCCGC
>NZ_JBQGCX010000229.1:0-5231 GCF_052038725.1 Actinosynnema sp. | reverse complement strand
CCCGATTTGCCTTTGCCGCCACCTTCCGCGTACAGTTCACCTTACCGACGCGGGGTGGAGCAGCTCGGTAGCTCGCTGGGCTCATAACCCAGAGGTCGCAGGTTCAAATCCTGTCCCCGCTACAAAGAGGGAAATCCTCTCACCGGACTCCGGGGGGGGGATTTTTCGCATTTCCGGCCGATCGGCCGCCGCCCCCGGCGGGTGCGCGCGTCGCCGCAGGTCGTGCCGCGCCGGCGTGCGTCGGGCGGGGCGTCCGGCGGGGATTTCCGGCGCGGCGCCGCCGGTCGGGGAGGCGATTTGCCTTCGTCCCCGTTCCTGCGTAGAGTTCACCTTACCGACGCGGGGTGGAGCAGCTCGGTAGCTCGCTGGGCTCATAACCCAGAGGTCGCAGGTTCAAATCCTGTCCCCGCTACCACGCGAAAGGCCCCGTGCGCACACCGCACCCGGCCTTTCCGCCGTCTGGGGCCCGCGCGCCTGCTCAGGACATGTTCTCCGCCCAGTACTGGGCGCAGGTCAGCGAGCAGACGCGCCCCTCGCCGCTGACGGTGCGGTGCCTGCGGATCTGCTTCCCGCACACCATGCACTCGTCCTTGGCCCCCTGGTCAGGTCCGGTGCCGCTGGCCCACGCACGGGCATTGCGGACGACCTTGGTGCTAGTTCCAGCCCACTTGAAGCCCACAGCTGTCACCCTCCTCGCGCCGAACGGCCTGCACCCGACCCACGGGCACACCTGCGGTAATGGTCCCACCGGAGGGCCGGTCCGCCAGTGTGCGGAGCGGGGATCACCGGGTTGTGCTAACGGCGGTCGGGGGACCCCGGTCGCACCGATGCAGCCGGTGAGTGGGCCGTGTCCGGACGCTGCCGTTCGGGTGATCACCCGGACCGGTCGCCAACGATCTTGAGGATTCCTCGTGATGGCGATTGCCTTGCGCCCCAAAGCTTTCCACTCCGCGTGGACAATCTCGATCAAGCGGCCGAAAGGGTGGATCACCGCCGCCCGCTGGTCACTCTGCGGAGCTTGTCCTTGCTCCGCATGGCCCAACGCCGCTAGCCCGTGATCAGCCACAGTGGACAGAACGGCTGACCATTGTGGACACCTGCCCGTGGTCGTGGCACGGTTGACGTTGTGTCGGACCTCAACGCGACGGCAGCGGCCCTCCTGGGTCTGCTGCACGACGGACCCAAGACCGGCGGCCAGCTCGTTGCGGAAGCGGGAGAGCGCTTCGGCGCGTTCTTCAGCGTCACCCGCAGCCAGGTGTACCGCGAGCTCCCCGCGCTGGCGGAGGCGGGCCTGCTGCGCCTCGGCAAGCAGGGCCCCCGCTCCAGCCAGCAGTACGTGCTGACCGCGGCGGGCAAGAAGGCCTTCAAGAACTGGCTGCTCACCGAACCCGGCCCGGACCACCTGCGCAGCCCCCTGATCCTGCGCATGGTGCACGCGGGGTCTCTGACGCCCAAGCAGCGCCAGGGCCTGGTGGACACCGCCCGCGCGACCTACGGCGCCGACCAGGAGGCCGCCAGGGCCGCCGTGAAGACCGCGGAGGACGCCTACTCCAAGGCCGTCGCCGAGTTCGCCCTGGCCCACGCCAAGGCCGTCCTCAAGCTCCTGGACGCCATTCCCACCGGTTGAGCCGTCCCCACCGGTCGTGCGCGCGCAATCCGGTCGCGCTGCGCGACCGGCGCTGGCGTAACCTTCTGCCGTGAACTTGGACGTCGAGGCAGACATCAAGGACCTCTCCGCGACGCTCGCCAGCATCGAGGCGGTGATGGACCTCGACGCTCTGCGCGCTCAGGTCGCGGAGCTGGAGCAGCAGGCGGCCCGCCCCGACCTGTGGGACGACCAGGAGAAGGCGCAGCGCGTCACCAGCCAGCTCTCCCACAAGCAGGGCGAGCTGCGCCGCGTGACCGCGCTGCGCGGCAGGCTGGACGACCTCGGCGTGCTCTACGAGCTGGCCGAGGACGAGGGCGACGAGGGCAGCGCCGCCGAGGCGGACGCCGAGCGGGCCAAGCTCCGCGAGGAGATCTCCTCCCTGGAGGTCCGGACCCTGCTCTCCGGCGAGTACGACGCCCGTGACGCGCTGGTCACGGTGCGCGCCGAGGCCGGTGGCGTCGACGCCGCGGACTTCGCCGAGATGCTGCTGCGCATGTACTCGCGCTGGGCCGAGCGCCACAACTACGCGGTCGACGTCTTCGACACCTCCTACGCCGAGGAGGCGGGCATCAAGTCCGCCACCTTCCGCGTCACCGCGCCCTACGCGTACGGCACCCTCAGCGTCGAGCAGGGCACGCACCGGCTGGTGCGCATCTCGCCGTTCGACAACCAGGGCCGCCGCCAGACCTCGTTCGCGGGCGTCGAGGTCGTGCCGGTGGTCGAGCAGACCGACCACGTCGAGATCGACGAGAAGGAGCTGCGCGTCGACGTCTACCGCTCCTCCGGTCCCGGTGGGCAGGGCGTCAGCACCACCGACTCGGCCGTGCGCCTGACGCACATCCCGACCGGGATCGTGGTGTCCTGCCAGAACGAGCGCTCGCAGCTGCAGAACAAGGCGACCGCGATGGCCGTCCTGCAGGCGAAGCTGCTGGAGCGCCAGCGCCAGGAGGAGCAGGCCAAGATGGACGCCCTCAAGGACAGCGGTTCCAGCTGGGGCAACCAGATGCGCTCCTACGTGCTGCACCCGTACCAGATGGTGAAGGACCTGCGCACCGAGCACGAGGTCGGCAACCCGTCCGCCGTGCTCGACGGCGAGATCGACGACTTCCTGGAGGCGGGCATCCGCTGGCGCAAGCAGCGGCAGACCGCCTGATCGCAGTGACCCCGCGACGGCGGGCGGGCCCCGCGCCCGCCCGCCGTCGCCGTGTCCGGGGCGTGCGCTGGACCACGTCCGGGTCATGATCGGGTAACGGCGCCGGTCGCGGTCACCCAGCGTGCCGCCGCTGATCACCGGCGGGATCACCCTCCGTACAGGGGTGGGCCGATACGTGACCGTTACCTGTGCCGCTTGTAGACTCCCCCCGTGATTCGCCTCGAACACGTGTCCAAGGTCTACAAGACCTCAACGCGCCCCGCGCTCGACAACGTTTCAGTCGAGGTGGACAAAGGTGAGTTCGTCTTTCTCATCGGGGCTTCCGGGTCCGGCAAATCGACTTTCCTGCGCTTGCTGCTGCGGGAAGAGGTGCCGAGCAAGGGGCGCGTTTACGTCTCCAACTTCGACGTCGCCAAGATGGCCCGGCGCAGGGTCCCCCGCCTGCGCCAGTCGATCGGCTGCGTCTTCCAGGACTTCCGGCTGCTGACCAACAAGACCGTGGCGGAGAACGTCGCGTTCGCGCTGGAGGTCATCGGGAAGCCGCGCAACACCATCGTCAAGGTCGTCCCCGAGGTCCTGCAGCTGGTGGGCCTGGACGGCAAGGCCGACCGGATGCCGCACGAGCTGTCCGGTGGCGAGCAGCAGCGCGTGGCCATCGCGCGCGCGTTCGTCAACCGGCCGCTGATGCTGCTGGCCGACGAGCCCACGGGAAACCTGGACCCCGACACCAGCCACGACATCATGCTGCTGCTGGAGCGCATCAACCGCACCGGGACGACGGTGCTGATGGCCACCCACGACCACTCGATCGTCGACTCGATGCGCCGCCGCGTGGTCGAACTGGACCACGGCCACATCGTCCGCGACGACAAGCGGGGCGTCTACGGCGTGGGCCGCTGACCTCCACCCAACCCCGACCCTGAGGAACGTTCCCCCCGATGCGTACCAGCTTCGTGTTCAGCGAGGTCGTCACCGGCCTGCGCCGGAACGTCACGATGACGATCGCGATGATCCTCACGACCGCGATCTCCCTGTTCCTGCTCGGTATGGGTCTGCTCGTCGTCCGCATGGTCGACAAGATGCAGGCGAACTACCAGGGCAAGCTGGAAGTCGCGGTCATGATGACCAACGACGTCAGCGCCAACGACAAGGACTGCGCGCAGGACCCGTGCGCCGGACTCCGCACCAAGCTGGAGGGCACCTCCGGGGTCGAGTCCGTGGTGTACGAGAACCGCGAGCAGGGCTACGAGCGGTTCAAGACGATCTTCGAGGCGCAGCCCGAGCTGGTGAAGCTCGCCCGCCCCGAGGCCATCCCCGCGACCTTCCGCGTCAAGCTGGAGGACCCCGAGCGCGCCGACGTGATCGTCAAGGCGTTCAGCGGCGAGGCGGGCGTCAAGTCGGTCAGCGACCAGGGCGAGTTCCTGTCCAGGCTGTTCGACGTCCTCAACGGCGTGCGCGACGGCGCCCTCGGGCTCGCCGCGCTCCAGGCGTTCGCCGCCCTGCTGCTGATCTCCAACACCATCCAGGTGTCGGCGTTCACCCGCCGGACGGAGGTGGGGATCATGCGGCTGGTGGGCGCGACGCGCTGGTACACGCAGCTGCCGTTCCTCATCGAGGCCGTGGTCGCGGGCATCATCGGCGCCGTGCTCGGCGTCGCCTGCCTGATGCTGTTCAAGGTCACCGCGCTCGACTCGGTGCTCGGCGACCTGTTCACCTCCGGCATCCTGCCGCAGCTCGGGATGCTCGACATCATGGTCATCTCGCCGATCCTGCTCGGCGTGTCCGTGCTGATCTCGGCGCTCACCGGCTACGTCACCCTCCGGTTGTACGTGCGCCTATAACCGCTGGCCCGCTCGCGTAAGGTCTTCAGCATGGTCAAGGAACGCGGTCAGAAGGTGATCGCGTCGAACCGCAAGGCTCGGCACGACTACACCATCCTCGACACCTACGAAGCCGGCGTCGTGCTCGTCGGCACGGAGGTCAAGAGCCTGCGCATGGGCAGGGCGTCGCTGGTCGACGCCTTCGGGCAGGTCGACGACGGCGAGGTCTGGCTGCACGCGCTGCACATCCCCGAGTACGTCGCGGGGACGTGGACCAACCACGAGGTGCGCCGCAAGCGCAAGCTGCTGCTGCACCGCCAGGAGATCGAGAAGCTCATCGGCAAGACGAAGGAGAGCGGCCTGTCGCTCATCCCGCTGTCGATGTACTTCAAGGACGGCTACGTCAAGGTCGAGCTGGCGCTGGCGAAGGGCAAGAAGTCCTACGACAAGCGGCAGGACCTGGCCAAGCGCGACGCGCAGCGGGAGATCGCCAAGGCCCACGGCCGGGCGCTCAAGGGCAAGGGCGGCCGGTACTAGCCGTCCCCGACCCCCTCCGCACAGGCACGCCGAAGCGGCCCCGGACACCAACCGGGGGGCATCTAGGGGTCTC
>NZ_JBQGCX010000228.1:0-2521 GCF_052038725.1 Actinosynnema sp. | reverse complement strand
CCACTGGCACGTGACCTGGGACTACGCCACGCCGTACCACCAGCTGATCGTGTCCCTGCCGAACGTGCACCTGACCTTCGGCTCCGGGGGCGCGCGGATCTCGGGCCCCGCGCGCGGCCACGGGACGCGGGTGCTCGCCGGGCGGGGCGAGGTGCGCGGGGTGGCGTTCCGGCCGGGCGCGTTCCGGGGGTTCCTCGGGGCGCCCGTGTCGACGATCACCGGGCGGGTGCTGCCCGCCGAGGAGGTGTTCGGACCGCTGCCCGCGCCCACGTCGACCGCCGAGGTGGAGGAGCTGCTGCGGTCCCGGTCGCCGGTGCTGGACCGGGGGGCGCGGGACGCGGTGCGGGCGGTGGAGCTGATCGAGTCGTCACCGGGGCTGACCCGCGTGGACGCGGTGGCGCGCGAGCTCGGCGTGGGGGTGCGGAGCCTGCAGCGGCTGTTCGCGGAGCACGTGGGCGTCGGGCCGAAGTGGGTGGTGCGCCGCTACCGGCTGCGCGAGGCCACCGATCGGCTGGCGGCCGGCGGGCGGATCGCCTGGGCGGAGCTGGCGGCCGAGCTGGGCTACGCGGACCAGGGGCACCTGACCAGGGACTTCACCGAGGTCTTCGGCGAGCCGCCGACCACCTACGCCCGGCGGTACTGAGCCGGTCGCCCCGGAGCGGTCACGGGGAGCGGTGCGGTCGGGGTGGCGCTGGCGGGGGACTCGGAGCCGTGCTGCGGGGACTGGGGCCGTGCTGCGGGGAAGGGGAGCCGCGCGGTGCGGGAGCGGGTCACAGGCTGCCGAAGTTCTCGGTCCAGTAGGCCTTGCCGCGCGAGTTGACGGTGTAGGCGACACCCAGGTCCTTGTACGCGCAGTTCAGGATGTTGGCCTTGTGGCCCGCGGAGTTCATCCACGCCCGGACCACGGCCGCCGGGGTCGACTGGCCCATGGCGATGTTCTCCGCGGTGGCCCGCCAGTAGTAGCCCGCCGCGTCCACGCGCTGCGCCGGGGCGCTGCCGTCGGCGCCGGTGTGGCTGAAGTAGTTCTGCGCGGCCATCTCGTCGTTGTGGCCCTTGGCGGCGGCGGCGAGCTTGGTGTTGGCGACCAGCGCGCCGCACCCGGCCTTCGCGCGCTCCTGGTTCGTCAGCTTCAGCACCTCGGCGGCGTACGCGGGGGCGTCCTGGGCGGCCTTCGCGACGACCGAGGAGGTGGCCGGGTTGGTGGTCCGGGGCGCGGCGTTCGCGGCGCCGGTGGCGGCCAGCAGGCCGGTGACCGTCATGCCCGCCAGGAGGGCGAGGCCGGCGATCCGCTGGGTGGTGGTCTTGGCGCTCATGTCGTGTCCCCGATCCGTTCGTCCCGACTTGCTGATGGGACAAGGTTCGAGCCCGTCGAGTGCGCTTCCGGGTCCACCTCGGTTGCGGAACGGGTGTGAAGCGTCAGAACCCTCGAACCGGTGCCGTCCACGCCGTTCGCCGGGGGCTCTGCGGGGCTGTGAGCTGCGGTTTCGTCCGACCGGGAGTGTCTCAGGTCCGTCCCCCGCCGTCCGATTGCACGGTCATGCCGAAGCACCGCGCGCCGCGCCCGCCCGCGCCCGCGGTCTCCGCCACCGCCTGGGCGGTCGGGGCCGCGCTCGTCGGCGTCGTGCTGTGCCTGACGATGGTCCTGCGCACCTCGGAGGCCGCGTTCTCCGGCACGGTGAGCAACAGCCCGAACTCGTGGGAGACCGGCTCCATCGCGCTGGCCGAGAACAGCTCCGGCTCCGCCCTGTACAGCAGCGCCTCGAACGGCAGGCTCACCGGCGGCCAGGCGGTCACCAAGTGCATCACCGTCCGCTACGACGGCACGATCACCCCCAGCGCCACCATCAAGCTGTACGGCTCCGCGACGGGCGCGCTCGCCCCGTACCTCGACCTCGTGGTCGACCGGGGCGCCGACAGCTTCACGTCGCCCGCGCCCAGCTGCGCCACCTTCTCCGCCAGGGCGGGCGGGGTCTTCCGAGGCACGCTCGACGAGTTCGGCTCCACCGCCACCGACTACGCCAGCGGCGTCGGGGCCTGGTCCACCGCCACCAACGGGGCGACGGTGGCCTTCCGGTTCACCATCACCGTCAAGTCCGTCGCCGAGGCGCAGAACAAGACCGCGGCGGCGACGTTCACCTGGGAGGCCAGGGGGTGAGGTCCCGGTGGCGCCTGGTGGCGCGGTGCGCCCTGGCGTTCACCGGCGCCGTCTCGCTCACCCTCGCGCTGTGCGCGTTCACGCCGGTGCTGTGGGGCTGGCGGCCGGTGGTGGTCACCTCCGGGTCGATGGGGCCGCTCGTGCGGCCCGGCGACGTGGTGCTGCTCGACCCAGCCCCCGACCGCGAACCGCTGGTCGGGGACGTCGTCGTCTACTCCCGGTCCGGCGCGCCGTCGGTGATGCACCGGGTCGTCGGCCGCGACGACGACGGCCGCTACCGCACCAGGGGCGACGCGAACCCCACCCCGGACGCGGCGCCCGTCGCGCCCGAGGACGTGCTGGGGCGGGTGCGCGGGCTGGTGCCGG
>NZ_JBQGCX010000227.1:0-1762 GCF_052038725.1 Actinosynnema sp. | reverse complement strand
AATATGCACCCTACGGAATGATGTGCGGATCTGATCTCCGGGTGGAGAGCCACACATGACCCAACCCTCAAGGCCCGTCCCCCTGGCGGGCAGCGCGCCCCCCGCGGGCGCCCCCTCGGTGGGCGAGGTCGCCGAGCGCTGGACCGGTGAGCTGGTCCGCACCGCCTACAGCCCGATCGCCCGCGCGAAGGTGCGCCGCAAGCTCGCCCAGCACGTCGGCCTGCTCGACGAGCTGCTCGCCTCGCCCGACCTGCCCGCCGACGAGGCGGTCGCGGTCGGCGAGTGGCTGGTGACCGCGCGGTTCACCGGCGACGCGAGCCTGGCCAGCTCCCTGGAGGTGCTCGGCCGCGCCCTGGCCGCGCGCGCACCCGACTCGCCAGGGCGGGTCGCCGAGCTGCTGGGCGCCGTCGCGGGCGGGTACGCCGCCCGGCTGCGCCTTCAGGTGTTCGGCGAGCACGAGGAGGTCCGGGCCTCGCTGCTGGCCGCGCTGGAGCGCGCGAGGGTCGAGCTGCACGACAGCGAGGCCCGGTTCCGGCAGGTCTTCGCGCACTCCGCCGCCGGGATCGCGGTGTTCGACGCGGACGGCGAGCTGCTGGAGAGCAACGCCGCGCTGACCGGGATGCTCGGCCCCGACTTCGGCGGGCAGGACCTGAGCGGGCTGCGCGGCGAGTGGGCCGCGATGGCGGTGCGCGGCCAGGACGTCTCGCACGTCGAGCAGATGTTCCTGGACCCCAGCGGCGATCCGCTGTGGACGAACGTGGCGCTGTCCGTGGTGGCGGGCGAGGACGGCGGCCCGCGCTACCACCTGGCGGTGGTGGAGGACGTCACCGAGCAGCGGATGCTGCGTGAGTACCTGCGCCACCAGGCGCTGCACGACGTGCTGACCGGGCTGCCGAACCGGCAGAGCTTCCTGCCCAAGCTGGAGGAGGTGCTGGGGCGGCCCGGCTCGATCACCCTGTGCTACCTGGACGTGGACAGCGTCGCGATCGTCAACGACGGCCTCGGCTACGAGTACGGCGACGAGCTGCTCAAGGTCGTCGCGGGCCGGTTGACGTCGGTGGCCGAGGGGCTGGCGGCGACCGTGGCCAGGATCGGCGGCGACGAGTTCGTCGTGCTGGTCGAGGACGGCCCCGGAACGCCCAGCATCTCCGAGCTGGCCGCGATGATCGACGGCGCGCTCGCCGAGCCGGTGCGGCTGGCCGGGCACGCGGTGGGCGTGTCGGCGGGCATGGGCTTCGTGCGCACGGCCGCGCGCGGGCTCGACGCGATGGCGCTGCTGCGGCAGGCGCACAGCACGCTGCGCCGCGCCGAGACCGGCGGCAAGGGCCAGTGGGGCATCTACGACGCCGGGCACGACGAGAAGGAGCGGTCGCGGCTGTCGCTGATCGCCGCCATGCCGGGCGCGCTGGAGACCGGCGAGATCGCGATCGACTACCGGGACGTGCGCGACCGGTCCCGTGAGCGGGTCGCGCTGGCGGCCCGGCTGCGCTGGGAGCACGACGGCACGACCGTCGGGCACGACGACTGCCTGCGCTACGCCGACGAGCTGGGCCTGGCGGGCGCGCTGGCCGAGTGGCTGCTGGACGAGGCCTGCTCGTTCGCGTCGCTGGAGTCGCTGCCGGTGCTGGTGCGGCTGTCGGCCGACCAGTCCCGCGACCCGGACCTGAGCGGCCTGGTCGGCGCCGCGGTGCGCGGCTGGGCGCTGGCCGAGGGGCAGCTGTGGCTGAGCCTGGACTCGGCCGCGGCCGGGCTGGGCGAGGAG
>NZ_JBQGCX010000226.1:0-3679 GCF_052038725.1 Actinosynnema sp. | reverse complement strand
CAGCTGGTCCTGGAGCAGCGTGAACGACACCGCGTCCACGGCCACCACGGCCTCGGAGTCCTCGATGAAGTCACCGAGCTGGCTGTCGCCCTCGTCGCCGATCGTCTGGTCCAGCGAGATGGGTTCACGCGCGTACTGCTGGATCTCCAGCACCTTCTCGGGCGTGATGTCCATTTCCTTCGCGAGCTCCTCCGGCGTGGGCTCGCGGCCCAGGTCCTGGAGCAGCTCGCGCTGGATGCGGCCGAGCTTGTTGATGACCTCGACCATGTGCACCGGGATGCGGATGGTGCGGGCCTGGTCGGCCATCGCGCGGGTGATCGCCTGGCGGATCCACCACGTGGCGTACGTGGAGAACTTGTAGCCCTTGGTGTAGTCGAACTTCTCGACCGCGCGGATCAGACCCAGGTTGCCCTCCTGGATCAGGTCCAGGAACGCCATGCCGCGACCGGTGTAGCGCTTGGCCAGCGACACCACCAGGCGGAGGTTGGCCTCCAGCAGGTGGTTCTTGGCGCGCTCGCCGTCGCGGACGATCCAGCGCAGGTCGCGCCGCATCTGCGGGGTGAGCTTCTCGCTCTCGTCCTCGGCCCGGCGCAGCCGCTCGGCGGCGTAGAGGCCTGCCTCGATGCGCTTGGCGAGCTCGACCTCCTCCTCCGCGTTGAGCAGCGCGACCTTGCCGATCTGCTTGAGGTAGGCGCGGACCGAGTCGGCCGAGGCGGTGAGCTCGGCGTCCTTGCGGGCCTGCCGCAGCGCCTCCGACTCCTCCTCGTCCCAGACGAAGTCGCCCTCGCCGGGCTTGGCGTTCTCCTCCTCGGCGGGCTCCTCCTCGACGGGCTCGTCGATCAGCTCGACGTCGTCTACGAGATCCTCGTCGCCGGGGGCGCCTTCCATGTCCTCGGGCTCGTCGCCCTCGCCGGCCTTCTTCGCCTTGGGGGAACCCGCGGCGGCCTTGGCGGCAGTCTTGCGCGGCGCGCGTGCTGTCGTCTTGCCCGCCGCGGCGGTCTTCGCTGCCGGCTTCCTCGCCGGAGCCTTCCTCGCCGAGGTGGCCTTGGGCGTCTCCTCGGCATCAGCCTTCGCTGCCTGAGTCGTCTTCGCGGCTGCCACGTACGCCCTTTCACGACTGTCGATCAAGGCAGGCCGAGGCGCGCGATCCTCGGCCGCCGGAGTATGGGGGAGCGCCCGCCGGTCTGAGGCCGGGAGGGGCACCGTTCCATTGTAACGACGGAAAGCGCGTGCCGTTGCGCACCGGCCTGGACGAAGCCGCTCGGGCACGCGATCCCGAGGTGCGGAACTCGACGAGAACCGCAGGTGATCAGTGCTGGAAGCCCCTGGTGGCGGCCACCGCGGCCCCGACGATGCCCGCGTCGTTCTTCAGCGCGGCGGCCACGACCGGGGTGCGGACCTCCAGCAGGGGGAGCCACTTCTCCGCCTTCTTGCTCACCCCGCCGCCCGCGATGACCAGGTCGGGCCAGATCAAGTTCTCCAGCACGTTGACGTACCGGGAGACCCTGGGCGCCCACTCGGCCCAGGACAGCCCCTTGTCCTCCTTCACCGAGGCCGCGGCGCGCTTCTCCGCGTCGTGCCCGTCCACCTCCAGGTGGCCGAACTCGGTGTTGGGGACGAGCTTGCCGTCCAGGAACACGGCGCTGCCGATGCCGGTGCCGAAGGTCAGCAGCACGACCAGGCCGTCCTTGCCCACCCCCGCGCCGAACTCCATCTCGGCGACGCCCGCCGCGTCCGCGTCGTTGAGCACCACCACCTGGTCGGCGGCCCGACCGAGCCTGCGCGCGAACAGCGCCTGCGCGTCGGTGTCGATCCAGCCCTTGTCGACGTTGGCCGCGGACAGCGCGACACCGCGCTTGACCACGCACGGGAGGGTGATGCCGACCGGGCCGTCCCAGCCGAACTTCTCCACGATCTCCGCGACCACGTCGGCTACCGCGTCCGGCGTGGACGGCTGCGGCGTGGCGATGCGCAGCCGCTCACCGTCCAGCGCGCCCATCTCCAGGTCCACCAGACCGCCCTTGATGCCCGAGCCGCCGATGTCCACGCCGAACCCGCGGGTCATGACCATCCCCGTGGCCTTCCTACTCGATTCAGATGCCGTGGCCGAAGACACTAGCCTGGCCACGTTCGGTAGTCCCGTTGGAGTGACGCAGGAGGAGCACGTGCCTTTCGATCACCGGGCCCTGGTCGACGTCGCGGTGCGGGTGGCCACCGAGGCGGGTGAGCTCGTTCGCACCAGTCGGGACCAGGCGGTGTCCCTGGTGGACACCAAGTCCACCATCACGGACGTGGTCACCGAGGCCGACCGCGCGTCCGAGCGATTGGTCCGCGCCCGTCTGGGTGAACTTCGTCCGGGTGAGCCGGTGATCGGCGAGGAGGAGGGCGGCGAGGCGGCGCTCGACGGGCTCACGTGGGTCGTGGACCCGATCGACGGCACCGTCAACTACCTCTACGGCATCCCCCACTACGCGGTGTCGGTCGCGGCGCAGGAGGACGGCGAGTCGGTCGCGGCGGCGGTGGTCGAGCCCGCGTCCGGCCGGGTCTGGACGGCCTCGCGCGGCGGCGGCGCGTTCCTGGACGGCGTCCCGCTGCGGGTGTCCGCGCCGGAACGCCTGGACGTCACCCTGCTGGGTTACGGGTTCGCGTACCGCGCGGAGCGCAGGCGGCGGCAGGCGCAGACCTGGGCGGCGCTGTCCGAGGTGGTGCGCGACATCCGCCGGGCGGGCGCGGCGTCGCTGGACCTGTGCGCGGTGGCGGCGGGCAGGCTGGACGCGTACGCCGAGCACTCGCTCGGCCGGTGGGACTGGGCGGGCGGCGCGCTGCTGGCCCGTGAGGCGGGCGCGGTGGTGCTGCTGCCGGGCGAGGCGCCGGAGCTGGGCGCGGACGCGACCTTCGCGGCGGCCCCGTCGATCGCGGACGCCCTGCGGACGGCGCTGGTCGACGCGGGGTTCGGCGAGGTCTGACAGGCGGTGGCGGGCCTGCGCCGGGTGGGCTTGCGCCGGGCGGGACTGAGGCTGGCGGGCGCTTGAGGGCCCGTTGACCGGATCAGTCGGGCGGCCGGATCAGTCGGGTGGTCGGGCGACCGGGCGGGGCGCGGGCGGTTGGCGGTGCTTGTGGTCAGAACCCCGCTGACCGGCCGGCCGGGTGGTCGGGTGGGGCGCGGGCGCGGGCGGGCGCGCGGTCCGGGCCCGCTGACCGGGTCGGCCGGGTGGTCGGGCGGCCGAGTGCGGCACAGGTGCTTGGCGAGCGCGAGGGCAGAGCCCACCGACCGGGCGGGACCCAGGCGGGTGGCGGCGCCCGTGGTCAGAAGCCCGCTGAACCGCTGGCCGGCCGGGTGGTCGGGTGGCCGAGTGGGGCGCAAGCGCTTGGCGGGCGTGCGGTCAGAGGCCCGCTGACCGGGCGGTCCGGCGACCGGACGGGGCCCAGGCGGTCGGCGGTGCCCGTGGTCGTCCGCGCCCGCGGTGCGCGGTCGAGCGGGTCCGGCGGTCGGCCAGCCGCGCGGTCAGGTGGTCCGGCGGGCGCGGTCCGCACTCCTGCGGGCCCCCAGGTGGCCCCACCGGGCCTCGTGGCGCGTCGGCGACCTCCCTGTGGCCGCGCGGGCGTCAAACGGTCCTGGCGCGTTCTGGGGCCTTCCCGTCCTGAGCGCCCCCGCCCCGGTCCCCGGCCCTCCCGACCC
>NZ_JBQGCX010000225.1:0-2331 GCF_052038725.1 Actinosynnema sp. | reverse complement strand
CTCGGCGTCGGCGAAGTCCGTCACGCCCGTCACCACGAACCCGGTGAAGTCCACCCCGACGCCCAGCTCGCCCCAGCCCTCCACCTCGCACTCGCCGAACCGCACGACCATCGAGTCCGGCGGGTTCAGGGTGATCGACGGCTCGCTGAACGCGTCCGACCCCAGGTGCTCCTCGGCGGCGCTCCTGGCCGCCGCGACCACGCCGTCCACATCGGACAGGATCGCGGTCAGGAACTCCTCGTCCACGTCGGACTCGGACTCGTCGTCGGTGAACACCACGTACACCGGCACCCCGGAGATCTCGCGCTCCCAGCAGCGGATCCAGTCCGGGGTGTCCTCGGTGCGGGTGAACCCCTCCAGCACGGGCACGGTCTTCCTCCTCGTGGCGCACCCATGACGGATGTCATGGGCCGGTCGTGACGCGCGGCCCGCGTCCCGGACGACCGGGGAGCACAAGCTTGCACCATGGCAACCACAACTGCTCCGGCGGCGGTCTCGCTGCGCGGGGTGCGCAAGTCACGCGGAGCCGTCAGGGCGGTGGACGGGGTCGACCTCGTCGTCGCGCCCGGCGAGGTGGTGGCGCTGCTCGGCCCGAACGGCGCGGGCAAGTCCACCACCGCGGACGTCCTGCTCGGGCTCACCGCCCCGGACGCGGGCGAGGTCCGGCTGTTCGGCCGCACGCCCAGGCAGGCCGTCGTGGACGGCCTGGTCGGGGCGGTGCTCCAGGACGGGGCCCTGCTGGAGGGCGCGACGGTCGCCGAGGTCGTCGGCCTGGTCGCCGCGCTGCACCGCCGCCCGCTGCCGGTCGCCGAGGCGCTGGCCCTCGCGGGCGCGGACGACCTCGCGCGCCGCCGCTCCACCGAGCTGTCCGGCGGCCAGCGCAAGCGCGCCCTGCTCGCCGCCGCCCTCGTGCCCGACCCGGACCTGCTGGTCCTGGACGAGCCCACCGCGGCCCTGGACGTCCAGTCCCGCCGCCGCTTCTGGGCCACCACGCGCGAGCGCACCGCGCGCGGCCGGACCGTCCTGTTCGCCACCCACCACCTGGAGGAGGCGCAGGAGTTCGCCGACCGGGTCGTGCTGCTCGACCGCGGGAAGGTCATCGCGGACGGCTCCGTCGCGCAGATCCGCACCGCCGTGTCCGGCCGCGTCATCGCCGCCACGCTCCCGTGGACGTCGGCCCCCGGAGCCGACCTCGCCCCGCTGCGCGCGCTGCCCGGCGTGCGCGCGGTCGAGGCGCGCGGCGACCGGGTCCTGCTGGAGTGCGCCGACTCGGACGCCGCGCTGCGCGCCCTGCTCGCCACCCACCCCACCACCCACGACGTCGAGGTCACCGCGCTGGGCCTGGAAGCGGCCTTCCTCGCGCTGACCGGACGGGAGAACCGGTGATGAACACGCGCTTCCTCGTGCTCGAACTGCTCCGCGCCACCCGCACCCGCCGCTACCTGGTGGCCACCATGCCGCTGCCCTCGCTGATGCTGCTGGTGCTCCCCGACGTCTACGACCTGGAGGGCGTCGCCCTCGGCGGCGTGCCGATCGCGCTCTCGCTGATGCTGAACATGGCCATGTTCGGCGTCATCTCCGCCCCCGTGACGACCGGCGCGAGCATCGCCGTCGAGCGCGGCGCGGGCTGGCAGCGGCAACTGCGGCTGACCCCGCTCACCGGCGCGGGCTACGTGGTCGGCAAGGGCGTGGTCGGGATGCTGCTGGCCCTGCCGCCGCTGGTGCTGCTCGGCCTGGTCGGGGCGTTCACGCAGGACGTGCGCCTGTCGGCGGGCCAGTGGCTGGTCTGCCTCGGCGCGGTGTGGCTGACCGGGCTGCCGTTCGTGCTGCTCGGGATCGTGCTCGGCCTGGTGGTCTCGCCGGGCGCGATGCAGGCGGTGACCGGGGTGGCGTCGCTGGCGCTGAGCGTGGCGGGCGGCGTGCTGATCCCCGTGGAGCTGGCCCCGGACTGGCTGCGCCGGGTCGTGCTGACCCTGCCGATGCACTGGGGCAAGCAGCTCGCGCTGTCGCCGCTGGTGGACGTGGAGGTCGGGCGGGCGCTGTTCGTGCTCGGCGCGTGGGTCGTGGGCCTCGGCCTGATCGCCGCCCGCCGGTTCCGCGCGGCCGAGGCGTAGGTTCACGTCGTGCACCGCTCCGAGCGCGCCGCCCGCCGCTGGCTGCTGATCGGTCTCGCGCTCGCCGCCTGGTTCGTCCCCGCCCTGGTCGTCGACCTGCTGGAGGCCGACCTGACCCGCGGGGAGCGCGTGGCGGCGGTGGCGCTGGTCGTCGGGTACGGGATCGCGCTGCCCGCGCCGCTGCTGGCGCGCCGCCGCCTCACCGAGGGGCGGCAGG
>NZ_JBQGCX010000224.1:0-1555 GCF_052038725.1 Actinosynnema sp. | reverse complement strand
GGCGTGGACGCAGGTGCGGACCGTGCCGTTCACCTCCGCCTCGGGCGTCGCGCGGTGGACCGTCGAGCGGGCCGACCTCGGCGAGCAGGCGAGCCCGAACGACGTCGACGTGGTGTTCCAGGTCGAGGCCCCGGTGGAGACCTCGGCGAAGGTCACCCACACCTACACCGCGGGCGCGGGCGGCTCGGTCGCCTACCAGCCGTCGAGCGCGAACGTCCCCAACCCGGAACGCGGTCTGTACCACCACACCGGCGACTGCGACAAGGCCGACCTGTCCGCCGACGCGCTGCGCCGGTACCGCACCGAGCAGGGCATCACCCTCGCGATGTGCGTGTTCTACCTGGCCGAGCACCGCTCGTCCCCGATCGCCCAGACCGCCCTCGACCGCCTGCAGCGCCAGTTCGACGCCGCGCGGGTCGCGGGCGTGAAGCTGGTGCTGCGCTTCGCCTACACCGCGTCGGAGTCCGGCGAGGACGCGCCGAAGGACCGGGTCCTGGCGCACATCGACCAGCTCGCGCCGCTGCTGCGCGCGAACGCGGACGTGACCGCCGTGGTGCAGGCCGGGTTCGTCGGCGCGTGGGGCGAGTGGTACTACACCAAGAACTTCGGCAACGCGGGCGTCGTCTCCGCGACCGACCAGGCCAACCGCAAGGCGGTCGTGGACAAGCTCCTGACCGCGCTCCCGGCGGACCGGGCGGTGCAGCTGCGCACGCCGAAGTTCAAGCGCGCCCTGTACGCGGGCGGCAGCACCAGGATCGGCCACCACAACGACTGCTTCCTGGCCAGCGACACGGACTTCGGCACCTACGAGGACCCGGCGACCGAATACCCGTACCTGGAGGCGGAGACGCGGACGCTGCCGATGGGCGGCGAGACCTGCGCGGTGAACCCGCCCCGCACCGACTGCCCGACCGCGACCGCCGAGCTGTCCCGCTTCCACTGGACGTACCTGAACACCGACTACCAGCAGGACGTGCTGCGCGCGTGGTCGGCGCAGGGCTGCCTGGCGGAGGTCACGGCCAAGCTCGGCTACCGCTTCACCCTGCGCGACTCGGTGTTCCCCACGACGACCACCAGGGGCGCCGCGCTGCCCGTGCGGGTGAACCTGACCAACGACGGCTACGCCGCGGCGGTGAACCAGCGCACCGTGAACCTGGTGCTGCGCAACACCACCACCGGCGCCCTGACCCGCCTCCCGCTCACCGCGGACCCCCGGACCTGGCTGCCGGGCGCCCGCGCCATCGCGCAGGACGCCCAGATCCCGCCGTCGCTCGCGACGGGGCAGTACGCGCGCCGGCTGGAACGGGCCGACCCCGCCCTGCCGGGCCGCCCGGAGTGCTCGATCCAGACGGCGAACACCGGCCTGTGGGACGCGAGGACGGGGCTGAACGACCTGAAGCAGACCATCACGGTGTCGTAAGGCAGGCCGCGGGGCGCGGGTAATCGCTCGTGCGCGGAGCGCGCGGGCCGCTAGGGTGCGCCCCATGTCCGCCAGCCGGATCCAGTGAACCGGGACTCAGCCCAGCGCTAGAGCCCCGCCCACACTCGAATCCGG
>NZ_JBQGCX010000223.1:0-2375 GCF_052038725.1 Actinosynnema sp. | reverse complement strand
GACGGGGGGGAAGTCGTGGTCGGCCTGCCCCGGACCCGCGCGGGCAAGCACGGACCGGCGGCCCCGGCCGCCACGGCCTACGCGGCGGCGCTCGCCGAGCGGGTCGCACCTCTCCCGGTGCGGCTCACCGACGAGCGGCTGACCACCGTGACGGCGAGCCGCGTGCTGGCTCAGCGGTGCCACCCCCGGCGCCGACGACCCCGGCCTCGGTGCCAGGGTGGGCGTCGACGGCGGGGCGGTCCGGGTCGGGGTCGCGCTGAGCGATCCGGGTGCCTTTCTGGCCACCCCGCTGGTTACCCTGTCCCGTGACGAGAAGAACGGCCGGGACCTGGACGACCTGGTCGGTCTGGCAGCCGAGCACGACGTGGTGGAAGTCGTGGTCGGCCTGCCCCGGACCCTCGCGGGCAAGCACGGACCGGCGGCCCAGGCCGCCACGGCCTACGCGGCGGCGCTCGCCGAGCGGGTCGCACCTCTCCCGGTGCGGCTCACCGACGAGCGGCTGACCACCGTGACGGCGAGCCGCGTGCTGGCTCAGCGGGGGGTGCGGGGCAAGAAGCAACGTGCCGTCGTTGACCAGGCTGCCGCTGTCGAGATCCTGCAGTCCTGGCTCGACGCACGAGCGCGACACGTGGCGAGGGCCGCCTCCGAGCGGTCACCTGGAGCGAAGGACGGCTCGTGAACGACGATCTCGGGTTGTTCAACGACCCTGAAGCGAAGGACGAGCGGGGCGGCAGAGGCGCCAAGGCCGCGCTCGCCTCGCGCTTGAAGGGCAAGCGGAAGCGCACCGCGGTCATGTGGACCGCGGTGGCGCTGGTCCTCGCCGTCGGCGGCGGCGGCGCGTACTACGGGTACCGGACGCTCTCGGGCATCGGCTCGTGGGAGGACTACTCGGGGGCCGGCGACACCGACGCGATCGTCGAGGTCAAGGACGGCGACCCGGTCAGCGCGATCGCGACCACGCTGAAGGAGCAGGGCGTCGTCGCCAGCGCCCGCGCGTTCACCGAGGCGAGCAAGAACGACGCCAGGGTCACCGGCATCCAGCCCGGCTTCTACCTGCTCAAGACCAACATGTCGGGCGCCAACGCGGTCACGATGATGGTCGACCCCAAGTCGAAGATCGTGCCGCTGGAGGTGCGCGGCGGGTTCGTGCTGCACGACATCACGCAGCCGGGCGGCTCGGTCACCAAGGGCGTCTTCACGCTGATCGCCGAGGCGTCCTGCGTGGAGATCGACGGGCAGAAGAAGTGCGTGACCTCCGACGAGGTCAGGGACGCGGCGGAGAACGCCGACCCGGCGTCGCTGGGCGTCCCCGAGTGGGCCATGGCGGACTTCACCAAGGTCAACAAGGCGCGCAGGCTGGAGGGCCTGATCGTGCCCGGCCTGTACCACCTGAAGCCGAACGTGCCCGCCGCGGAGCTGCTGCGCGACGTCATCACCACCTCGGCGAACCGCATCCAGAGCTACGGCATCCCCGGCGGCGCCAAGAACACCGGGTTCCGGCCGTACGAGGTGCTGGTCATCGCGTCGCTGGTGGAGAAGGAAGGGCTGGAGAAGGACTTCGCGCGGGTCTCGCGGGTGATCCAGAACCGGCTCTCCATCGGGATGCCCGTCCAGCTGGACTCGACGATCAACTACGAGCTGGACAAGCCGACCCTGGAGACCAGCGCCGACGACCGGGACTCGAACAGCCCGTACAACACCTACAAGTTCCCGAACCTGCCGCCGACCCCGATCGGCTCGCCGAGCAAGCAGGCGATCGAGGCGGCGATCAACCCGGAGAACGGTGAGTGGGAGTACTTCGTGAAGTGCCAGAAGGACGGCACTTCCTGCTTCGCGAAGACCTTCGAGGAGCACCAGAAGCTCGTGGACAAGGCGATCACCGAAGGTGTTTTCGGCAACAACTGACGGCAGGCGGGCGGCCGTGATCGGCTCGCCCGTCGCCCACTCCCTGTCACCCGTGCTGCACAACGCGTGCTTCGAGGCGCTCGGGCTGCGCGGCTGGGAGTACGGCTCGATCGACTGCCCGGAGGACGGGGTCGCGGAGCTCGTGCGCGGCCTCGGCCCCGAGTGGGTCGGGTTGTCGGTCACCATGCCGGACAAGCGCGCCGCGCTGGCCGTGGCCACCGCGCCGTCGCGGACCGCCGTGCTCGTGGGCGCGGCGAACACGCTCGTGCCGTTCGAGGGCGGCTGGCGGGCGGAGTGCACCGACGTGGACGGCGTGGTCGGGGCGCTGCGGGCGGCGGCCGGGTTCACCTCCGGCGAGCGCGGGATCGTGCTCGGCGCGGGCGGCACCGCCACGGCGGCGCTGGTCGGGCTGGCGTCGGTGGGCGTGCGGTCCGCGGCGCTCGTCGTGCGGGACGTCGCGCGGGCGGGCG
>NZ_JBQGCX010000222.1:0-1521 GCF_052038725.1 Actinosynnema sp. | reverse complement strand
GGACGGCTCCGAGCACGATCCCCGGGCGCCCGACCGGCTCCGGGAGCGGGTCCGCCCCCGCCCCCGGAGCGCGGCCCGCTCAGCCCACCACCGCCGCGACCGCCTCGTCCAGCACGGCCAGCCCCTCCTCCAGCTCGTCGTTCGTCGAGGTCAGCGGCGGCAGGAGCTTGACCACCTCGTCCAGCGAGCCCGACGTCTCCACCAGCAGCCCCCTGGCGAACGCCTCCGCCGCCACCCGCCGCGCCGCGTCCGGCTCCCGGAACGCCACGCCCCACACCAGGCCACGGCCGCGCACCTGCGCCACGCCCGACGGGTGCGCGACCGCGAGCGCGCCCAGGCGCTCCTGCAGCAGCAGGCCGCGCTCGGTGGTCTGCTTCTCCAGCACGCGGTCGGACCAGAACTCCCGCAGGGCGGCGGTCGCGGTCACGAACGCCGGGTTGCTGCCCCGGAACGTGCCGTTGTGCTCCCCCGGCTGCCACACGTCCAGCTCCGGCCGGAACAGGGTCAGCGACATCGGCAGGCCGTAGCCGCTCAGGGACTTCGACAGGCACACCACGTCCGGGGTGATCCCGGCGGACTCGAAGCTGAAGAACGGGCCGGTGCGCCCGCAGCCCATCTGGATGTCGTCGACGATCAGCAGCACCCCCCTGCGGGCGCACAGGTCCGCGAGGTCGGCCAGCCAGGCGGACCCGGCCGGGTTGACGCCGCCCTCGCCCTGCACGGTCTCGACGATGACGGCGGCGGGCAGGTCGACGCCGCTGCTGCGGTCGGACAGCAGCGCGTCCAGCAGGACCAGGCCGGGCACCGCGCCGCCCGCGAAGCCGTCGTAGGGCACGCGGTGGACGTGCCCCAGCGGGATGCCCGCGCCCGCGCGCTTGGCGGCGCTGCCGGTGACCGCGAGCGAGCCCAGCGACATGCCGTGGAACGCGCCGGTGAACGCGACGACCGACTGCCGCCCGGTCGCCTTGCGGGCCAGCTTGAGCGCGGCCTCCACGCTGTTGGCTCCCGTTGGGCCGGTGAACTGCACCCGGTAGTCGAGCCCGCGCGGCGCGAGCACCCGCTCGGCGAACTCGGCGAGGAACTCCCGCTTGGCGCGGGTGAGCATGTCCAGGCTGTGCGCGACCCCGTCCCGTTCGAGGTAGTCGAGCAGCGCCCGCTTGAGCAGGGGGTGGTTGTGGCCGTAGTTCAGCGCGCCCGCGCCCGCGAAGAAGTCCAGGTAGGCGCGGCCGTCCTCGCTGACGATGCGGCTGCCGCCCGCGCGGTCGAACACCACCGGCCAGTTCCTGCTGTAGCTGCGGACCTCGGACTCGATCGCGGGGGTGGCCATGGCTTCTCTCCTCGGGACGGGGCAGGACGGGGACAGGGCAGGACGGGGCGAGGCAGGACAGGGGCAGAGCTGAGCTGGGCAGGGCGGCGGGTCACCCGGTGAGCAGCGCGCCCGCCGGGAGGAAGGCGACGAGCACGAGCAGCAGGGCGGCCCCCGCGCACCGCAGCGCGGGCCCGCCTCGGCGCACGGCGGCC
>NZ_JBQGCX010000221.1:0-12174 GCF_052038725.1 Actinosynnema sp. | reverse complement strand
GGGCGTCGTGGCGCACGCTGTTGGCTCGGTGACCGCGACGATCGCGGGCGCGGGCGGTGTCGGGCTGCTGCTCGCCGCGCAGGCGACCGTAGCCTGGAGGAGGGCGCGCGCGAAGGCGGGCCCCGATGCGGTGACCACGTGAAACGGACTCATCATGGATGACGATTTCCCTGACGAGACGACGTGGGCGCGGTCTGCGGGCACGGGGATTCGGAGGGGACCGGGGAGGCCGGTGGGGTCACCACTCGCGGTTGCGCATGGCGAACACTCCTCCTCCCGGATTCCGGGTACCTGCTGCGGTGGGGATCGAAGGGCGGCATCGGCCGCGACGGCAATGCGCCGGGTGATGACGGGTCGAGTGTAGGGGGACGTGGTGGCGAACAGTTTGCCCGATCACGAACCGCCCACGACACCGGGCGTGTCCGCCGGGCGGAACTGGGAGCTCTGGTCCCTGCGACCGGCCGCGATCGCTTACATCCTTTCCATCGAATTGGTGGTGTTGATTTCCACCATTTGGTTGATGGCCGGGGTGGGGTCCGCCTCCGAGTCCGACTGGTTCCGGTTCGGGGCGTTCGCGGCGGCCGTGACGGTGCACCTGACGATCGTCCGGCGCGCCGAGGAGTCGCGGCGCGACGAGTCCGCGAGCCTGTACTTCGACCTCACCTCGGTGTGGACGTTCGCCGCGGCGGTGGTGCTGCCCGCGCCGCTGGCGGTGCTGATCGTGCTGCTGCTGCGCGTGGTCACCCAGCCGATCGCGCGACGGCAGCCCTACCGGTTCGTGTTCACCTCGACGCACATCGTGGCCAGCACGGTGCTGGCCGGGGTCGCGGTGCGCGAGGCGGGGTTCCCGCTGCTGGCCACCGGCAGGCTGCTGGGCGACCTGGGGCTGCTGGCGGTGCTGGCGCTGACCGCCGCGCTGTACTGGTTCACCCAGGTCGTGCTGATGACGGGCGTGCTGAAGATCCTGAACCCGCGCACCCGGTTCGCGGACACGCTGGGCTCGCGCGGCGACAACATGCTGGAGGCCACCACGCTGGGCGTGGGCGCGCTGCTCGGGCTGCTGACCGCGACGCACTGGGCCGCGCCGCTGCTGATGGTGGTGCCGGTGGTGCTGGCGAACGCGCTGCTGCACCGGGCCTCGGAGCGGCAGGCGCACCTGGAGCGGCTGCTGGCCGAGCAGGCGCAGGCGCACCAGCAGCTCACCCAGGACGCGCACACCGACTTCCGCACGGGCCTGCTGAACACGACCGGGCTCGCCGAGTTCGCGCACCGGCTGGCCGAGCGGGGCCGCATCGACGGCAAGCCGGTGACCGTGCTGGCGATCGACCTGGACCACTTCAAGCGGATCAACGACACCTGGGGGCACCCGGCGGGCAACGCGGTGCTGGCCGAGGTGGGGCGCATCCTGCGGGAGAAGCTGCGGCCGGGCGACGTGGCCGGTCGGGACGGCGGCGAGGAGTTCGTGGTCGTGCTGGCCGACACCGGGCTGGCCGAGGGCACGGCGATCGCGGAGCGGGTGCGGGAGGCGATCGGGCTGATGGTGGTGGTGACCACCGACAAGCACCGCAGCACGGTGCACCTGCGCGGGCGGGACCTGCCGGTGAACGAGGACGGGCAGGAGGTGCGGGCGATCTCGGCGTCGATCGGGGTCGCGGTGCTGGGCGACGGCCCGGACGCGCTGGCGCACGCGCAGCACAGCGCCGACGGGGCGCTGTACGCGGCGAAGGAGCGGGGCCGCAACCAGGTGCGGGTGGCGAACGTGGACATCGGCGGGCCGCGCCCGGCGACGCCCGCCCGGTTGCAGGAGCACGGGGTGCCGCGCACGGCCTGACGCGGCGGGTCCAGGCGCGGCGGGTCCAGGCGCGGCCGATCCGGGCGCGGCCGGTCCGCGTCCGGGCAGCGCCGATCCGGGCAGCACTGGTCCGGGCAGCACTGGTCCGGGCAGCGCCGATCCGGGCAGCACTGGTCCGGGCAGCGCCGATCGGCACTCGGCGTGGTGGATTCCACCGGTGGTGCGGGGTTCGGGGGGAGAGCTGTTTCGACCCATCGGGCACTCGCTTCGCGCGACACGCTCAGGTCGTCACGGGTATCCCCTCGAACGTGGGATCAAACAGCCCGAACGCGTGATTTCCCGACGATCCGGCAGATCACGTAAATGGCGAACGAAATCGCGGTGACGAATGCGCTCACCGGCACGCCGGGCGCGAGCGAGAGCACGATCCCGCCGAGCACGGCGACCTCGGCGAACACGATCGCGAGCACGGTGGCCTTGGCCGGGCTGGCGGTGATCCGGGCGGCTGCGGCGGCGGGCGTGATCATCATGGAGAGCACGAGCAGCGCGCCCACGATCTGCACGCCGAGCGCGGTGGTGATGCCGACCAGGACCGCGAACACCGGGGACAGCGCGCGCACCGGGACGCCCCTGGCGAGCGCCACGTCGGGGTCGACGCTGGCGAACAGCAGCGGCCGGTAGAGCAGCGCGAGCACCACCAGCACCACGACCGCGCAGACCACCAGCACCTGCACGTCACCGGCGGGGATGCCGATGGGCTGGCCGACGAGCAGGCCCATCTTGTTGGCCGCGCGGCCGGGGTAGAGCCACAGGAACAGCACGCCGAGGCCGAGGCCGAAGGCGAGCACCGCGCCGATGACCGAGTCGCGCTCGGAGTCGCGCTGGCCGAGCAGTCCGAGCAGCAGGGCGGCGACGACGGCGCCGAGCACCGCGCCGTAGCTGACGCTGATGCCGAGCAGCAGGGCGGCGGCGCCGCCGGTGAAGGCGAGCTCGCTGGTGCCGTGGACGGCGAAGGACATCTTCCGGGTGATCACCAGCGGGCCGATGGCCCCGGCGACCAGGCCGAGGACGGCGGCGGCCAGGAGCGCCCGCTGCACGACCGGCAGGCCGATCAGCTCGGCGGTCGTGGCGAAGTCGAACAGGCTCTCCATCGTCAGTGCTCCTCGGCGTGGTGCGGCTGGTCCTCGCACACGCCGTGCGCGCCGACGACGTGGATCTGGCCGCGCACCCTGACCACCTCGACGGTGGTGCGGTACAGCTCGGACAGGGTCTCGCCGGTCATGACCTCGGCGGGCGGGCCGATCCGGAAGCGGCCGTCGACCAGGTAGAGGACGCGGTCGACCAGCGGGAGCACCGGGTTGATCTCGTGGGTGACGAACAGGACGGCGGTGTCCGAGGCGCGCCGCCGGGTGTTGATGAGGTCGCTGACGACGCGCTGGTGGGCGAGGTCGAGCGAGAGGAGCGGCTCGTCGCACAGCAGCACGGCCGGGTCGCCGACGAGGGCCTGCGCGACGCGCAGCCGCTGCTGCTCGCCGCCGGAGAGCAGGCCGACGGGCCGGTCGGCGTAGGAGGTGGCGCCGACGGCCTCCAGGACCTCGTCGACGCGGCGGCGGCGCTCGGCGCGCCCGCGCAGGCCCAGGCCCCAGCGGTGGCCGTCGAGCCCGAGGCCGACCAGGTCGCGCCCGCGCAGCACGGTGGAGGTGTCCACGGGGCGCTGCTGGGGGATGTAGCCGATGGCGCGGCTGCCGCGCCCGGCCGGGACGCCCGCGATCTCGACGCTGCCGCCGGAGAGGGGCTGGAGGCCCAGCAGGACCCGCATCAGGCTGGTCTTGCCGGACCCGTTGGGGCCGAGGACCGCGATGAACTCGCCGGGCCGCACGTCGAGGTCCAGCCCGTCCCAGAGGACCCGGTCGCCGTACGCGAGCCGGGCCGAACGCAGCGAGACCGCCCCGCGCTGGGCTGCGGGGCGGTCAGGCGTGGTGGTCTGGGCGCTCATTTCGTCCCGAGCGCGGCGGTCAGCTCGTCGACCTGCTTCGTCATCCACTCAACGTAACCCGTGACGCCTTCCGGCAGCGTCTCGGTCATGCCCACGACGGGCAGCCCGGCGGTCCCGGCCTTGGCGACCAGGTCGTTCGTGACCGCGTTCTCCGTCTGGGTGTTGTTGATCAGTGCGCTGACCTGCTTGTTCACGATCAGGTCACCGGTGGCGGCGATGGCGGCGACGGGGACGTCGGTCTCGTTCTCGATGGCCTCGGTGAACTCGGCCGGGGTGAGGTCCTCCACACCCGCGGTCTCCAGCAGGTAGGCGGGCACCGGCTCGGTCACCACGACCTTGGCGGGCTTGATCTGCTCGACCTTGGCGGTGAGGCCGTCGAGCGCCGTGCCGAAGTCGGCCGCGCCCTTGGTGAAGGCGTCCTTCTTGTCGGGCGCGATCGCGGAGAGCTCCTCGGCGACCTTGTCGGCGACCTTGCGGACGGTGGCCAGGTCGTACCAGACGTGCTCGTTCTCCTCCTTGCCCGAGAGGGCGAAGGCGTCGACGCGCTTGGCCGACTGCGCGGACTCGTCGACGATCTTGTCGAAGAAGTCGTCGTAGCCGCCGCCGTTGCCGACGACGAGCTTGGCGCCCGCGACGGCGGCGATGTCGGCGGGCTTGCTCTCGAACGAGTGCGGGTCGGCGGACGGGTCGTCGATCAGGGCCTTGACCTCGACATCGCTCCCGCCGACCGCCTTGACGACGCTGCCCCACACGTTGGTGGAGGTGACGACCGAGACCGCGCCCGCGGGGGCGTCGGCGGCGTCGGAGGAGCCGCTGCCGCCCTGGTCGGCGCTGCCGCAGGCGGTGGTGAGACCGAGCACCGCCACGGCGGTGATCAGCGTGGTGCGCACAGTCATCGACTGACTCCTCAGGGGGACCTAAAGTGGAATGGTAACCGTTGTCGAGTTCAGTTTAGAACTCTCCGCCACCACCTTGTCCACCGGATGGGGCAAAGAACACGCAGGGCCACCCCCCGTACGTGGGGGATGGCCCTGCGAGGTCCTGCGGAGCGGGCGTCAGTCGGTCAGGCGCAGCCCGGTCTCCGGGTGGAACAGGTGCACCTCGGAGGCGTCGCGCACGCCGACCTTGACGGTCTGGCCCAGCGCGGGCGGGGTGCGGCCGTCGACGCGGACCACGAACCGCTCGGAGGAGTCGCCGATGCGGACCGCGCCGTGCAGCAGCGCGTCCGCGCCCAGCTCCTCGACCAGCTCGACGGCCATCTCCATGCCCGGCTCGCCCTCGCCGACCAGCGCCAGCGACTCGGGGCGCACGCCGAAAACGACCTCGGACAGGCCCTTGCCGGAGGCGGCGTCGAGCTTGGCGCGCTCCAGCGGCACCAGCAGGCCGTCCAGCTTCGCGCCCTCGGCGGTCAGCGGCACGGTCTTCAGGTTCATGGCGGGCGAGCCCATGAAGCCCGCGACGAACGCGTTGGCAGGCTTGTCGTACAGCGCGCGCGGGGTGTCGCACTGCTGGAGCAGGCCGTCCTTGAGCACGGCGACCCGGTGGCCCATGGTCATGGCCTCGACCTGGTCGTGCGTGACGTAGATCGTGGTGGTGCCCAGGCGCTGCTGGAGGGCCGCGATGTTCGCGCGGGTCTCGACGCGGAGCTTGGCGTCCAGGTTGGACAGCGGCTCGTCCATGAGGAACACGCTGGGCTCGCGGACGATCGCGCGGCCCATCGCGACGCGCTGGCGCTGACCGCCGGAGAGCGCCTTCGGCTTGCGGTCCAGGTACTTGGTGAGGTCGAGCATGGCCGCCGCCTCGGCGACCTTCTGCTTGATCTCCTCCTTGGCGACCTTGCGCAGCTTGAGCGCGAAGCCCATGTTCTCCGCGACCGTCATGTGCGGGTACAGCGCGTAGGACTGGAACACCATCGCGATGTCCCGGCCCTTCGGCGGCACGTTGGTGACGTCCTTGCCACCGATCTTGATGGCGCCCTCGTCGACGTCCTCCAGGCCCGCGAGCATCCGCAGGGCGGTGGACTTGCCGGAACCCGACGGGCCGACCAGAACGAGGAACTCGCCGTCCGCGACGTCGAGGGACAACTCGTCGACGGCTCGCACCGGGGGGTTGCCGGAGAAGATCCGCGACGCCTTGTCGTAGGCGACCTCTGCCATGGTGCGCACCTTTCAGTACCCGAGCTTTGCCGCAACGCTAGGCATTGCAAGCGCTTACGGGAACACCCGGACGCGAACGGATTTCACCCCTTCACCGCGCCGCCCGCCAGCCCCGAGACCAGGAACCGCTGCACGAGGTAGAACACCGCGACCGCCGGGATGGCCACCAGCGTGGACGCCGCCGCCAGGTGCCCCCACTCGGTGCGGTTCTGCTGCACGAACACCTGCAGGCCCACCGCGAGGGTCTTGGACTCGTCGGCCGCCGACAGGAACGCCGAGGCGAACGCCACCTCGCCCCACGCGGTCAGGAAGGCGTAGAACGAGGTCACCGCGAGCCCCGGCCTGGCCAGCGGCAGCACCAGCCGCCAGAACACGCCGAACGGCGAGAGCCCGTCCACCCGGCCCGCCTCGTCGATGTCGGCGGGGATGGTGTCGAAGTAGCCCTTGAGCATGTAGGTGCAGAACGGCACGGCGGTGGTGCAGTAGACCAGCACCAGGCCGAGCGCGGTGCCCTGCACGCCCAGCGCCAGCAGGGTGTTGTACAGCGGCACGATCAGCACCGCGAACGGGAACATCTGCACGACCAGGAACGACAGCAGCAGCTTGCGCTTGCCGGGGAACCGGAAGCGGCTGGCCGCGTACCCGGCGGTGGCCGACAGGAACACCGCCAGCACCGTGGTCAGCAGCGCGATCTGCACCGAGTTGCCGAACCAGGCCAGGAAGTCGCCCTTCTCCCCGGACAGGATGCGGGTGTAGTTGTCCAGGCTGGACTCGTTGACCAGCTTGGGCGTGGTCTCGACGGCGAGCGCGTCCGGCTTGAACGAGGTGACCACGACCCAGAACACCGGGAACACCGCGATCAGCGACGCGGTGATCAGCGCGGCGTGCAGCCCGGTCGACGCGGCGCGGGAGCGCTTGGCCCTCCGGGACTCGCGCGCGGGCGTCGCGGCCCGCAGCGAAGCGGCCTCGATGGACATCACCACACCTCGCCTTGCCTGCGCAGCGCGCGCCGGTAGCCGCTCGCGAACACGAGCAGGACGGACAGGATGAGCACGCCGTAGGTGGAGGCGACGGCGTAGTCGCGGGAGGCCCCGGAGAAGAAGCGCTCGAACGCGTAGGTGATCAGCAGCCGGGTGCTCGGGTTCTGGCCGGTGATCAGGTAGACGACGGCGAACATGTTGAACGTCCAGATGACGCCCAGCAGCACGACCGTGCTGGAGACCGAGCGCAGGCCGGGCAGGGTGACGTGCCGGAAGCGCTGCCACGGGGTGGCGCCGTCGACCTCGGCCGCCTCGTACAGGTCGGCCGGGATGGACTGGAGGCCGCCGAGCAGCGAGACCATCATGAACGGCACGCCCAGCCACACGTTCACGATCACCACCGCGACCAGCGCCCAGTTCGACTGGCCGAGCCACACCGGGTCGGGAAGGCCCAGGGCGCGCAGGACCTGGTTGATGATCCCGTACTGGGCGTTGAACATGTACTTCCAGGCGAACGCGCTGATGAACGCGGGCACCGCCCACGGCAGGATCAGCAGCACCCGGTAGACCGCGCGGCCCGCGACCTGCCGGTTGAGCAGGACGGCGAGCCCGAGGCCGATGCCGTAGTGCAGGAGCACGCAGCTGGCGGTCCACACGACGGTGCGCAGCAGGGTGGCCCAGAACGCGCCGTAGCTGGCGTCGCCGGAGAGCACGGCGAGGTAGTTGCGCAGGCCGACCCACTCGTAGGTGGCGGGCCGGTCGAGCACCGGGTTGGCGATGGACGACTCGTTGATGTCCGTGAGGGTGAAGAACACGCCTTGCGCGAGCGGGTAGAGCACCAGCACGGCGATGACCAGCACCACCGGCAGGACCATCGCGTACGCGTACCAGTGCCGGTCGAGGAACCTGCGCACCTGTGGCCTCCTAGCGCCGGAGCGCCGGGGCCGCCCGCCCGCGCGGGTCGGGCGGCCCCGGAGCGGTCAGCCGACGGTGTACTCGGGCAGGATCTGGTCCTTGTAGGTCTTGGCGACCTCGTCCAGCGCGGACTTGGCGTCCTTCTTGCCCGCGAGGAAGTCGGCGTAGGCGGTCTTGAGCGGGTCGAACAGCTGGCCGCCCTCGGGGATCCACGGCCGGGGGTGGGCCTGGGCGACGACCGGCTCGAAGGCCGCGACGACCGCGTTGGCCTTGACCTCGGCGACCTCGTAGGCGGACTTGCGGGTGGGCAGCAGGCCCAGCTCGGTGGCGATCTCGGCCTGGGACTCGGCGGAGCTCATGCAGGCGATGAGCTTGAGCGCGTTGTCCTTGGCCTTGGTGCCCTGGCGCACCACGTAGTCGTGGCCGCCGACCGGGGCGAGCCCGGCGGTGGCCTCGGTGACGCCGGGGACGGGCGCGATGCCGAGGTTGGACCCGTCGGCGAACGCGGCGCCCTTGAGGTAGTCGGGGACGGACCAGGGGCCGTTGACGACCATGGCGATCTCGCCGGAGCCGAAGCCCGCCTGCATGTTGCTGTAGGAGTTGCCCGCGTCGAGCGCGGTGGTGGCGGCCTTGGCGTCGACCAGGCCCTTGGCGGTCTCCAGGCCCTTCACGTTCTCCGGCGAGGAGACCACGATCTCCTTGGCCTCGGCGTCGACCAGGTCGCCGCCCGCGCCGTAGAGGAAGGGCAGGGCGTAGTAGGCGTCGTTGTTGACGAAGAACGCCTTCTCGCCGCCGAGCTTGGCGGCGACGGACTTGAGCTCGTCCCAGGTCTTCGGGGGCTGCACGCCCGCGTCGGCCAGCAGCTTCTTGTTGTAGAAGAGGGCGAGCGAGTCGGTGACCTGGGGGACGCCGTAGGTCTTGCCCTCGTAGACCGCGGACCCGAGCGGGGTCTCCAGGAAGTCCGAGGTGTCCTTGACCAGGTCGGTGCCGGTCAGGTCGAGGACCAGGCCGTTCTTGGCCAGCTGCGGCACCCAGGCGACCTCGGCGCGGAACACGTCCGGGCCCTGCCCGCCCTGCGCGGCGGTCTTGTAGTTGTTGAGCGCCGCGTCGAAGGCGACGGTCTCGGTCTTGACCTGGTAGCCGCCCCCGGCCGCGCAGTCCTGGGCGACCTTGGTGAAGACGGGGCTCTCGTTGGGGCCGCTGGTGTCCCAGAAGACGACCTCGCTGCTCGCGCCGCCGCCGCCGGAAGAGCCACCGCAGGCGGTGAGGGCGAGGGCGGGGACTAAGCCCGCGGCCAGTGCCGTCAGGAGGGTGGTACGTCGCATCGCTGCTGTCGCCCCTCTCATCCGGCCCCGCCGGGGCGAGGCCACTGCAAGTTCTTGCGGAAGAGTTGACGCGGATTTCATACCGCTGAACTGGGGACGGTCAAGGGTCGCGGCGTAACCAAGCCGTAACGGCGGCGCGCGAACGGGGGAAACCGCAGGGGGCGTTGCAAAACCTTGCTGCGGGCGGCAGGGTGAAGCGGAGCCCTGTCTCCGGATTCCCGAAGCCCGACCCCGCCGCTTCACCCACCGCAACGAGGAGGACCGGTGCCCGGACTGGCCGAGATCGCCAGGGCCGCCGGGGTGAGCATCTCAACCGTGAGCCGCGTGCTGAACCGCCGAGCGGGGGTCAACGACGAGACCCGCCAGCGGGTGCTCGCCGTGCTGGCGGAGATGCCGTACACCCCGCGCGGGCTCGGCGCGCTGCAGCGGACCGGCGTGATCGGGCTGCTGGTGCCGGAGCTGTCGAACCCGGTGGTCCCGGCGTTCGCCGAGGCGCTGGAGGTCAGGGCGGCCCGGCTGGGCTACTCGTCGCTGCTGTGCAACACGCGGGCGTCCGGGGACGCGGCGATGGGCGAGGAGGAGTACGTCCGGATGCTGCTGGCCAGGGGTGTCGAGGGCATGGTGTTCGTCTCGCCGGAGATCACCAACGCCGAGGCGCCGCTGGGGCGGGCCGCGCGGCCGAGCTACTACTCGAAGCTGCTGGCCGACGGGGTGCACATGGTGTTCGTGAACGGGGCGACGCCCGCGCTGGACGTGCCGGACGTGACCGTGGACGAGCAGCACGCGGGGTACGCGGCGACCAGGCACCTGGTGGAGCTGGGGCACCGGCTGGTCGGGTTCGTCAGCGGGCCCGCGCGGGCGCTGCCGTCGCGGCTCAAGCGGGCCGGGTGGGCGGCGGCGCTGGAGGAGGCGGGGCTCAGCGCGGACGGCTCGCTCGTCGCGCACGGCCCGTTCGGGCCGGAGGGCGGGGCGCTCGCGGCGGCGGAGCTGCTCGACTCCGTGCGGCCGACGGCGGTGATCTGCTCGTCCGATCACATGGCGATAGGGGTGCTCCGAGAGGCGCACAAGCGGGGTTTGTCCGTTCCCGGCGATCTCTCGGTGGTCGGTTTCGACGACATCCCGCTGGCCCCCTACTGCTCTCCCCCGCTCACCACTCTGGCGCAACCGATCGAGGAAATGGCGACCGCCGCGGTGGACGAACTCGTGCTGCGTTTGGACCCCGATCGGCGCAGAAGGCACAGCGCGAACTACACGAGAGTGTTCCGGCCTCGCCTTGTTGTTCGAGAATCAACAGCATCGCCCGAATAACCACATTGGTCTGGACCACTGTACTGATCAGTAACGTATGTTGACCTGCGCTGACGAAATGGTAAAGGGACGCGGATCACGCCCACTTCTGTAAGCGCTTCTGAACCGTTACGGTCACTCCATGGCGCGGTCGATGCATGTGCGACGCCCGGCGACGTTGGCCTCTCTGGCCGCGGAGCTGGGGGTTTCCCGGACAACGGTGTCCAACGCGTACAACCGTCCCGACCAGCTCTCGCCGGAGCTGCGACGCCGGGTGTTGGACACAGCGAGGCGACTTGGATATCCCGGCCCCGATCCGGTGGCGAGATCACTGCGCACGCGCAAAGCGGGCGCGGTCGGCCTGCTGCTGACCGAGAACCTCTCCTACGCGTTCCGGGACCCGGCGGCGATCGGATTCCTGGAGGGGCTCGCGCTGGCCTGCGAGACGGCCGGGCAGGGGCTGCTGCTCGTGCCCGCCAACCCCGAGCGCGAGGACGTGGCGGCCGTGCACCGGGCGGGCGTCGACGGCTTCGTCGTCTACTCGGTGCCCGACGACGACCCGCACCTCGCGGCCGTGCTGGAGCGGCCGGTGCCGACCGTCGTGTGCGACCAGCCCGACCTGGCCGACGTCGACCGCGTGGGCATCGACGACCGGGCCGCGATGCACCAGCTCGCGCAGCACCTGATCGCGCTGGGGCACCGGCGGGTCGGCGTGGTGTGCATGAGGCTCGCGCGGGACCGCAACGACGGGTTCGTGCCGCTGTCGCGGCAGGAGTCGGCGCACTTCCACGTGCAGCGGTCCCGGATGAGCGGGCTGCGGCAGGCGTTCACCGAGGTCGGGGTCGACTGGGCCTCGGTGCCGGTGGTGGAGCGGTTCGACCACACGATCGCGCAAGGCGCCTCGGCGGCGGCCCAGGTCCTGGACCGGGACCCGCAGATCACGGCGCTGATCTGCACCTCGGACATACTGGCCCTCGGCGCGCTGCAGGAGGCCGAGCGGCGCGGCCTGCGGGTGCCCGCGGACCTCACGGTGACCGGGTTCGACGGCATCCGGGAGGCCGAGCAGGCCGGGCTGACCACGGTGCGGCAGCCGGTGCTGGAGAAGGGCCGCGCGGCGGGCAAGCTGCTGATGGAGATCGGCGAGCGCACCAAGCCCAGGACCGTGACGCTGGAGACCGAGCTGATCACCGGCACGACGGCGGCCGAGCCGAGGACGATCGCCGAGGAGCGGTGGTTCGGGCACTGACGGGTGGGGCGCTCGCTTCGCGGCGAGCGCCCGGCCGACGAGCCCGGCCGCGCCGGGCTCACCAGCGCCGGGTCCCACCGCGCTGAGCTCAACCACGCCGGGCTCACCCACGCCGGGCTCAACCACGCCGGTCTCAGCCGATCCGGTCTCAGCCGATCCGGAAGACCGCGGGGTCGGACGAGCGGTCGCCGACCCTGGCGACCAGCAGGTAGTCGCCCGCGCCCAGCCGGGTGCGCGGGCCGCAGCCCGGCGCCGACGTCGTCCCCGGCCACTTCAGGCCGAACTCGAAGACCTCGCCCGGCTTCATCACCCGGACCTCCGAGCCCTCCGCCGCCAGGCAGTCGTTCGACGACCACAGCCGCGTCGCGCCGTCCGGGGACGTCACCACCAGCTCGCGCACCCCGCGCCCGATCTCGCGCGTGCAGGGCAGCTGCCCGGTGTTGGTCACCGCGATCCGGAAGTCCGCGTGCTCGCCCA
>NZ_JBQGCX010000220.1:0-7495 GCF_052038725.1 Actinosynnema sp. | reverse complement strand
CGTAATCGGTCAGGTCGCCCCGGATGACGCGCAGCGAGAGCTCGATGAGCCTGCGCTGCTCCTCGAACGACATGCGCGCCCACCAGGGGGACGACGCGATTTCGTCGATGGCGGTGCCGAACATCGTCTTGGGCACCACGTGAACGCCCCGGCGCTGCACGACGAAAGTTTTCGCGCACACCCTTGACAATTCGACGGCGAGGTCTGCCGCGGTGTTGCCGAAACCGATGACGGCGACCCGCTTGCCCGCGTGCCCGTCGGGGGTCGAGTAGTCGGCGGAGTGGATGGCGCGACCGGTGAAGGTGTCCGCGCCGGGAATGCTCGGGGTGCGTGGGCTCCAGTGGTGGCCGGACGCCACGACGACGTGACGGAAGTGGCGGACCTCGCTCGCGCCAGTGCTGTTGCATGTTGCAACCGCCCAGGTACCATCCGGTGACCGGGTGACCCCGAGGACGTCCGAGCCGAACTCCACGTGCTCGGTCACGCCCTTGTGCTCGGCGTAACGTCGCAGGTAGGAGGCCATCTGCTGGTGACTGGGGTAGCGCGGGTAGGAGTCGGGGACCGGGAAGTCGGAGTACCCGGTGAGGCCCTTCGAGGTGTTCAGGTGCAGCGAGCCGTACGCCGGCCCGCGATCACCCGGACCCCGGTGGCGCCACAGCCCGCCGACGTCGTCGGAGCGCTCGAGCACCGTCGTCGGGATTCCTCGGGAGCGCAGCGTTCCGGCGACGGCCAACCCCGAGATTCCCGCGCCGATCACGCACGTGTGATCGTCGCTGGGCCGGTCGGGGTATTGACTTGCTGAATTTCCGGTCACAAGTGATGCCACTCTTTCGGCCTAATTCGGTCACGCGCTGTGCGCTCCCGCGCGGTCCGCGCGGGCGATCGCTCCGCGATCCTCCATTGCGCACCAGTTGATCACACGGTAAACCTTGCGCCCGGAGGTGCCTAGTGTCCACTCGCCCTGCTGTGGTTCACGCCTCACGTCGTACGGCCTTGTACGAGGTGGCGGGAACCGCATATCGTGACTTCGCGGCCCAGCAGTGGGTGGCCGCCTGCGCTGCGCTGGATTTTCCGTTCAGCGAGTTGTACCGGACCCTCCACGAGCTCGATTCGGTGCTCGGGCAATGGGCCGACGCGCCCATCGGTGAAGCCCCCCGATATCCGTCGTTCGTTTCCCGCGACGGTTTTCCCCTGGAGTTCTCGGTGAGCTGGCGCGGCGGCGTCGGCGAGGTCAGGGTGCTCTTCGAGTCCCTCGGGGCCGAGCCCACCGCCAAGGGGGCCCAGGAGGCCGGACGCGCCCTCACCAGGGCGCTGGGCGCGCTGCCGGGCGTCTCCCTCGACCGCTACCTGCGGGTGGAGGACCTGTACGTCGCCGACGACCCGGTCCCGTACCGGCCCGCCGTCTGGCACTCCCTGGCACACCGCAGGGGCGAGGCGAGCCGCTACAAGGTCTACCTGAACCCGCAGACCAGGGGCGTGGACCGGGCGCACGCGGTGATGCGCGAGACCATGCGCAGACTCGGCCTGGAGCGGGCCTGGGACCACGTCGAGCGCGCGGGCCTCGACCCCGGCCGGGACGTGCTGGAGTTCGTCGCGCTCGACCTGGACGAGCGGGCGGAGGCCAGGGTCAAGGTCTACTACCGCCACCTCGGCGAGGTCGACCTCGACCGCGTCGCCTCGCTCGCCCGCAGGCACGACCCGGCGCTCGCCGCCCCGGTCTACCGGGCCGTGTACGGCGACGAGGCCCCGGTCAACGAGCCCATGACCTGCCTGGCGTTCCGCGAGGGCCTGGACACCCCCGACGAGGCCAACCTGTACCTGCGCCTGCCCAGCGTGGTCGCCTCGGACGCGGAGGCCGCCGACCGGGTCGCCGCCGCGATGCGCCTGTGCGGCCTGGACCCCCGGCCCCACCACGACGTGGCGTCCGCGCTCGCGCCGCTGCCGCTGGACTCGGTGGTCGGGCTGCACGAGCTGCTCAGCTTCCGCACCTCCTCGGGCGCGCGTCCGGACCTGGGCGTGTACTTCCGGTTCGGCGTCTACGACTCGTCCGTGGACGGCACCCACGCCTGACCCGGACCCCGCACCCGCGCGGGGAGCGCAGGGGGCCGGTCGCGCTACGGTCGGCGCATGGCCACCGCCGAGGAGATCACCCGCCACCACCAGCCCGGCCCGGAGAACCCGTGGGTCCAGGGCGCGCCGCAACCGGAGGCGGTCGTCATCGCCCCCTACGACCCGGCCTGGCCCGCCCGGTACGCCGAGCTGGCGCGGGACGTCCGCGCCGCCCTCGGCGACGTCGCGCTGGACGTGGAGCACGTCGGCTCCACCTCGGTGCCCGGCCTGGCGGCCAAGGACGTCGTCGACCTCGACGTCACCGTCGCCGACCCGACCGACGAAACCGCCTACGCGCCCGCGCTGGAGGCCCTCGGCTACGTGCTGACCGTGCGGGAGCCCTCGTTCCACGAGCACCGCTGCTTCCGGCTCCTCGAGCCGAGGGCGAACCTGCACGTCTTCGGCCCCGACTGCCCCGAGGTGATCAGGCACCGGATGTTCCGCGACTGGCTGATCGCCCACCCGGACGAGAGGGAGCGCTACGCCGAGGCCAAGCGCGCCGCGGTCCCCGGCGGCGGCACGGTCATGGACTACAACCGGCGCAAGGAGGACGTGCTGCGCGGGATCTACGCCCGCATGTTCGCGGCGGCCGGCCTGCTCTGACCGGCCGCCGGGGGCGGGCGCTCAGCGGTAGTCGTGGAACCCGCGCCCGCTCTTCTTGCCGAGCAGCCCCGCGTCGACCATGCGCAGCAGCAGCGGGGGAGCGGCGTGCAGCGGCTCCTTGTGCTCCTCGTACAGCGAGTCCGCGATCGCCTTGACCGTGTCCAGCCCGATCAGGTCGGCCAGCCGCAGCGGGCCCATCGGGTGCGCGCAGCCCAGCACCATGCCGCTGTCCACGTCCTCGGCCGTGGCGAACCCGGACTCGACCATCCGGATCGCGGACAGCAGGTAGGGCACCAGCAGCGCGTTCACCACGAACCCGGCCCGGTCGGTCGCCCGGATCACCTGCTTGCCCAGCACGTCGGTGGCGAACGCCTCGGCGCGGGCCAGCACGTCCGCGCCGGTCAGCATCGACGGCACCAGCTCCACCAGCTTGAGCACCGGCACGGGGTTGAAGAAGTGGACGCCGACGACCTGCTCGGGCCGCCTCGTCGCCCGCCCGAGCCGGGTGATCGGGATGGAGGAGGGGTTGGACGCCAGGATCGCGTCGGGCCGCTCGACCACCTCGTCCAGCTCTGCGAACACCCGCGCCTTGACCGACTCCTGCTCGGACACCGCCTCCACGACCTGGTCCCGTTCCGCGTGGTCGCCGACCTCGGTGCTGAACCGCAGCCTGCCCAGCGCCGCGTCCCGCTCCCCGGCGTCGAGCTTCCCGCGCGCCACGGCCCGCTCCAACGACCCGGCCACCCGCTCGCGGGCCGCGTCCGCCGCCTGCCCGGAGACCTCGCGGACGACCACGTCGACCCCGGCCCTCGCGCACACCTCGGCGATGCCCGCGCCCATCAACCCGCCACCGACCACGCCCACGCGCTGAATGTCGCTCACGACCCGATCCTGCCGGCACCGCCGCCCGCCCACCGGCTCCCGGCAGCGGTCCGCCCCGCCGGTTCGCCGGCGGGGCGGGGTCCCGTGCTCAAGTCCGGCGGCCGGTCAGCCGCTCAGCCCGGACCGGCCGCTCACTCCGGCTCCGGGTCCGCTCCCAGGTCGTCGCGGGGCGCGGTGGGTTTCACCGAGGCCCCCGTCGCCGGTTTGGTCGTCGCGGCCGGTTTGGTCGCGGCCGTGGCGGGTTTGGTCGTGGTGGTCGGTTTCGCGGTGGTCGTGGTCGGCTTCGCCGTCCCGGCCTGCACGCCGTGCAGCGTCCCGAAGTTCTGCGTCCAGTACAGCCGGTTCTTCTTGTCCGGCGCGTACGCGACGCCGAGGTCCAGGTAGGCGCAGTTCATGATGTTCGCCTTGTGCACCGGGCTGTTCATCCAGGCCTTCACCACCTCGGCGGGCGTCTTCTGGCCGAACGCGACGTTCTCCCCGATGGTCTGCCAGTCGTACCCGGCCCGGTCGATCCGCTGGGAGGGGTTGCTCCCGTCCTTGCCGGTGTGGCTGAGCGTGTCCGTCTTGGCCATCTCGTCGTTGTGGCCCTTGGCCGCGGCGGCGAGCTTGTCGTTCCAGGCCAGCGCTGGGCAACCGCCCGCCACCCGCTCCTGGTTCGTCAGCTGCCGCACCTGCTCCTCGTAGCTGGGGGCGGTGGTGGCGGGCGCGGCCACCGCGAATCCCGCCGCGGCGAACAGCGCCGCGATGGCCGCCCCTGCTGCGAGCGTCCTGTGCGTCAATGCCATGCCTCCTCCTCGTGCAGTTCCCGACACCCAGGGGTTCCCGGAAGCAGGTTGAACGGCGACCTCACGATGTGATGATTCTTCGCGACTCTCCGTGCGAGTCAGCCCAGTTCTTGCTCCGCCCGTGCTATCGCGTCGAACTCCTCCTCGGGGGCGGCGGCTACCAGGTGATGCCTGCTGTAGAACCAGAAGTAGGCCAGGGCGATCACCACGATCCCCGCGGTGATCCCGGCCGCGAAGCGGTCCACGAAGAACGTCGCGACCACCGCCGCGACCGCCAGCACGAGCGCGACGCCGGTGGTCACCGCGCCGCCGGGCGTCCGGTAGGGACGGTCCAGGTCGGGCTCGCGCACCCGCAGCACGATGTGCGAGACCATCATCAGCACGTACGACAGCGCCGCGCCGAACACCGCGATGTTGATCAGCAGCGCGCCGTCCCGCGTGACCGACGCCAGCGTGAACCCGATCGCGCCGGGCACGATCAGCGCCAGGTAGGGCGTCTTGCGCCGCCCGGTCCGCGACAGCCAGCGCGGCAGGTAGCCCGCCCGCGAGAGCGCGAACAGCTGCCGCGAGTAGGCGAAGATGATCGAGAAGAAGCTCGCCACCAGCCCGGCCAGCCCCACGTAGTTGACCACCCGCGCCAGCCAGGTGTCCCCGCCGTACGCCGCGCGCACCGCGTCCGGCAGCGGGTTGTCCGACGCGCGCAGCGCCTCCGCCCCCGCGCCGCCCGGCGCCAGCACCAGGATCGCCGCCGCGAACACCAGCAGCACCGCCATCGCCGCCATGATCCCGCGCGGCATGTCCCGCTTCGGGTCCCGCGCCTCCTCGGCCGCCAGCGGCACGCCCTCCACCGCCAGGAAGAACCAGATCCCGTACACCAGCGCGCCCAGCACCCCGGCGAACCCGAACGGCAGGAACCCGTCGCCCTCGACGACGTCGAACAGCTTCGCCGCCTCGAACCTCGGGACCATCCCGACCACGAACGCCACCAGCGCCACCACCGCGACCCCGGTGATGACCAGCATCAGCCGCAGCGCCTCGCCGACCCCGTGCAGGTGCACGCCCACGAACACCAGGAAGCACACCAGGTACACCGGCCACGAGCTGGTCAGCCCGAACAGCCCCAGCGTCTCCACGTACCCGCCGATGAACACCGCGATCGCGGCGGGCGCGATCGCGTACTCGATCAGGATCGCGATCCCGGTCGCGAACCCGCCCAGCGGCCCCAGCGCGCGCCGCGCGAACCCGTACCCGGCGCCCGCCACCGGCAGCGCCGCCGCCAGCTCCGCGAGCCCGAGCGCCATGCAGGTGTACATCGTGGCCATCAGGGCCGTGGCGATCACCAGCCCGCCCCAGCCGCCCTGCGCCAGGCCGAAGTTCCACCCGGCGAAGTCACCCGAGATCACGAAGGACACGCCCAGCCCCGCCAGCAGCACCCAGCCCGCGGCGCCCCGCTTGAGCTGCCGCTGCTCCAGGTAGTCCCCGCCCACGTCCTCGTACTCGACACGCTTGGCCATCTGCGCTCCCCAATGGGCTAGCAGTGATCCTTTTAATGGGGGATCAACGGTGGCGTGGCTCACTCGATGGTGTCAAGATGGGCCGCCAATGGCTCGCTGACATACCTTTGGAGGGATGCGGATGCTCACCGTCGAGGAGTTGCGCGAGCTGGTCGCCACCGGCGAGGTCGACACCGTCCTCGTGGCGGTAGTGGACATGCAGGGCCGCCTCCAGGGCAAGCGCTGCACCGCCCGCTACTTCGTGGACGAAGTGCTGGAGCACTCCGCCGAGGGCTGCGACTACCTGCTGGCGGTGGACGTCGAGATGAACACCGTGCCCGGCTACGCCTCGTCCTCCTGGGACAGCGGCTACGGCGACCTCGTCATGCGCCCCGACCTCGCGACGCTGCGCCGCGTCCCCTGGCACCCGGCCACCGCGCTCGTGCTGTGCGACGTCGAGACCACCGGCGGCGACCCGGTCCCGGTGTCCCCGCGCCAGGTGCTGCGCCGCCAGCTCGACCGCCTCGCCGAGCGCGGGCTGCGCGCCTTCGCGGGCACCGAGCTGGAGTTCATCGTCTTCAACGACACCTACGAGCAGGCCTGGTCCAGCGGCTACCGCGACCTCACCCCGGCGAACCAGTACAACGTCGACTACTCGCTGCTGGGCACCGGCCGGATCGAGCCGCTGCTGCGCGACATCCGCAACCACATGGCGGGCGCGGGGCTGCGCGTCGAGGGCGCCAAGGGCGAGTGCAACCCCGGCCAGCACGAGATCACCTTCCGGTACGACGAGGCGCTGCTGACCTGCGACAACCACAGCGTCTACAAGACCGGCGCCAAGGAGATCGCGGCGCAGCACGGCAAGTCGCTCACCTTCATGGCCAAGTACAACGAGCGCGAGGGCAACTCCTGCCACGTGCACCTGTCCCTGCGGACCGAGGACGGCTCACCCGCGTTCGCCGACGACTCCGCCGAGCACGGCATGTCCGCCGTGATGCGGCACTTCCTCGCCGGGCAGCTCGCGTGCCTGCGCGAGTTCACCTGCTTCCTCGCCCCGAACGTCAACTCCTACAAGCGCTACGCACAGGGCAGCTTCGCGCCGACCTCGGTCGCCTGGGGCCGGGACAACCGCACGTGCGCACTGCGCGTGGTCGGCCACGGCGCGGGCCTGCGGTTCGAGAACCGGGTCCCCGGCGGCGACGTCAACCCGTACCTGGCGCTCGCCGCGCTGATCGCCGCGGGCCTGCACGGGCTGGAGAACGAGCTGGAGCTGGGCGAGGAGTTCACCGGCAACGCCTACGCCGCCGACCTGCCGACCGTGCCCACCACCCTGCACGAGTCGGCCGCGCTGCTCGACGGCAGCGCCGCGGCCCGCGCCGCGTTCGGCGACGAGGTGGTCGACCACTACCTCAACGCCGCCCGCGTGGAGCTGGCCGCGTACAACTCGACGATCACCGACTGGGAGCGAGCGCGTGGCTTCGAGAGGCTCTAGGCCGCTCATCGGCATCTCCACCTACCTCGAACGCGCGGCGTTCGGCGTCTGGGACGTCCCGGCCGCCGTGCTGCACCGCGAGTACCTTGACCAGGTGTGGCGCGCGGGCGGCAACCCCGTGCTGCTGCCCC
>NZ_JBQGCX010000219.1:0-6673 GCF_052038725.1 Actinosynnema sp. | reverse complement strand
CGGGCCCTGCGGTCGTGTCGCCCCCCCCCGCCCGGCGAGTCGGGGTGGCGCCCACCCGCGCGTCCCGTACGACTGGTGTCGCCCTGCGGCACCGGTGCCCGGCGCGCTGCTCCCCGCCGACCGCGCGCACGAGGTCGTCGGCACCGACCGCGAGCGGCCCGTCGAGTCCCTGGCCGAGATCGGCCGCGCGACCGGCACCGACGACTTCGCCCGCCTCGTCCTGCGCAACCGGGGCCGAACCAGCACGCGCGGCGGCGTCCGCAAGGCCGAGGCAGCGCTGCGCTGCGCCGAGATCCTCGCTGCACAGGGCGTGCACCGCTTCGCCCACGTGTCCGCCCTGCTCGCCGACCCCGTCCGGGTGGCGCGCGTCGAGGGCGAGCTCCAGCTCGTGCCGGGCCACGGCGCGGGCGTGCGCCTGTCGTACCTGTGGATGCTCACCGGCGCCGAGGACCGGCCACAGCGCCCTGGAGCTGGACCACGCGGTGTGGCGGCACGAGTCGAACCGGTCACGCGCTCCCCGCACACCGACCCGGTAGCCCCCAGCCTCGGCGCCCCCGCGCGGCGCGTCCACGACCGGCGCCGCCCCGATTCCCGCCCCTCGCCTCGCGTCCCGCCGCCGCGTGCTCGCCCCGCATACACTTTTGCCCATGACGCAAGACGAGGGCGAGCTGGACAGCCTGGTGCGCAAGCGCGTCCGCGCCCTGCGCCTGGCCCAGGGCTGGTCGCTGGACGACCTGGCCACCCGCGCCAGGCTCAGCCCCTCCACGCTCAGCCGCATCGAGAACGGGCAGCGCAGGCTCGCGCTCGACCAGCTCGTCACGCTCGCCAAGGCGCTCGACACCTCGCTCGACCAGCTGGTCGAGACCGCCGCCGAGGACGTCGTGACCAGCCCGGTGCACGACCCGTCCCACCAGGCGCTGCGCTGGGCGCTCCGCGCCGACCCCGGCATGTCCGTCATCCGCCAGCGCCTGGTCGACCCGCCGCCGGACAGCCCGTCGCGGCTGCGCGCGCACCCCGGCCGGGAGTGGCTGGTCGTGCTCTCCGGCACCGCCGTCCTGCTGCTCGGCAACCGCACCTACCGCGTCGAGACCAACCAGGCCGCCGAGTTCCCGACCATGCTCCCGCACGCGCTCGGCGCGCTCGGCGGACCGGCCGACATCCTCGGCATCTTCGACCGCGACGCCCGCCGCAGCCACCAGTCCGGCCAGGAGTGAACCACCCGTCCCGGTGAACCGCGCTTGCGCTTCCGGCAGCCCGGCGCACCACCTCCTTGCCAAATCGGCAATCAGTCGTGCGTCAGACGCATGAAGCTCCTACCGTGGCCACCATGACCCACACCGCTCACCAGCACACCGCCGCAGGCCACGGCCACGGGCACGGGCACGCCCACGGGCACGGGCACGACGCCGCGAACACCCAGATCGAGATCCTGGACCTGGACGCCGAGGTGCTGGCCGACCAGATCGCCTCCATCGTCGACGCGCTGCCCGTCCCCACGCCCCCCACCACCATCGTCGGCCTCGGCGCGGGCACCGGCGCGGGCGCGCTCGCCCTGCTCCGCCGCTTCCCGGACGCCCAGGTCACCGCCGTCGACACCGCGCCCGCCCACCTGCGCCGCCTCGTGGAGAAAGCGGACGCGGCCGGTGTCGCCGATCGAGTCCACCCGGTCGAGGCAGACCTCAACGCGCAGTGGCCACCCCTCGGCGCCCCGGAGCTGGTCTGGGCCTCCGCCTCCCTGCACCACGTCGACGACCCGGCGCGCGTCCTGCGCCTGGTCCACGGCCTGCTCGCCCCCGGCGGCCTGTTCGCCCTGGTCGAGCTTGCCGACTTCCCCCGCTTCCTCCCGGCGGGCGCCCCGGCCGAGAGCCCCGGACTGGAAGATCGCTGCCACGCGGCCACGCCCCGGCACGAGGGCCACGCCGACCACCGCGGCACCGACTGGACCCCTCACCTGATCGAGGCGGGCTTCACGATCGAGGCTCACCGCGCCGTCACCATCACCCTCGCGCCACCCCTCCCGGACGCGGTGGGCCGCTACGCTCTCAACGCCCTGCGGGGCCTGCGCCACAGGGCCGCCGACGCGTTGGCGCCCGAGGACCTGGCCGTCCTCGACCGCCTGATCGACCCCGACGACCCGCGCGGCGTCCTGCGCAGGCCGGACCTCACCGTGCGCACCGAACGCGTCGTCTGGGCGGCCCGCAAGCCCTGACCCGAGCGGTTCTGTCGTACCCCCGTGCTTGGCTGTGCCGCGTGACCGACGACACCGACTGGTCGACCCTGGAGCACGCCTACGGCAGGGCCGACGACATCCCGCCGATGCTGGAGAAGCTGGCCACCGACCCGGACGCGGACACCTGGTCGGAGCTCTGGGGCTCGATCTACCACCAGGGCAGCACCTACTCCGCCAGCGTCGCCGCCCTCCCGCACCTCGCGCGCATCGCCGAGCTGCGCCCCGACGCGGCGCTGGACGCCGTCGTGCTCGCGGGCCGCATCAGCGCCGCCGAGTGGCCCGACGTGGAGGACGAGCACCCGAGGGCCCTGGAGTCCCTGCGCGCCACCGCCACCGCCCAGCTCGCCGCCGGGGGCCCGGACGACGACTTCGCGGTCGCCCTCCAGGCCCTCCTCGGCCTCGGCCGCGCCCCGGAGTGGGGCGAGGACGCGTTCGACGGCGTCATCGGGGGCGGCTGCTGCGTGGCGTGCCCGTCCTGCGGGACCGACCTGGACGTCCGATTCCCGTCCAGCACCGGTACTGGCTGGGAGGGCGTGGACACCGTGCCGGAGCCCGCGACCGAGTTCGACGGCGTCGCGGCCTGGTTGCGCGGCGAGGCGCTGCGGGCCGGAAGAGCGGGGGTGGCCGCGACGCTCGCCGAGCTGTTCGGCACGATTGCCTGCGACGAGTGCGGTGAGCGCTTCGCCCTGGCAGCGGCGCTGACCGGGTTGGAGGGCGACGAGGAAGAGGACTGACGCGGGATGAGCGACGCGGTGCCGGTGCTGCTGGAGCGGCTGGAGACCGACCCCGACCCGGAGACCTGGGCGAGCCTGTGGGACGAGCTGTACCACGGCGCGGCCGACCCGGCGGCGGGCGCCCTGGCCCTGCCGCGCCTGCTGCGGGTGGCCGAGTTCCAGCCGACGGAGGCGATCGACGCCGTCGTCCTCGCGGGCAGGCTGAGCGCCGCCGCGTGGCCCGCCCCGAAGGAGTCCCAGGCCGAGGTGCTCCAGGCCCTGCGCGACCACGCGAAGGCCCAGCTCGCCGAGGCGGGCACCGACATCGACACGGCCTACCTGATCGCGGCCCTGCTGGGTCTGGGCCAGGCCCCGGAGTGGGGCGAGCTGTTCGACGGCGTCGAGCTCGGCGGCTACGAGCTGACCTGCCCGGAGTGCGCCCGCCACCTGACCGTCCGCCTGCCGTCCACGGGCACGGAGGACTGGCTGTCGGCCGACACCAACGCCGAGCCCGCGCCGGAGGAGGAGCTCACCGGCACGGCGGAGTGGGCGTACCGGACGGCCGTCGAGTCGGGCAGCGCGGCCGTGGCGGGCGCGGTGCGCGAGCTGTTCGGCGAGGCGACCTGCCCGCACTGCGCGACCCTGTTCGTCCCGGCGGAGCGGGTGCTCGCCCAGGGCTGACCGCCCCGGCCCCGGCCGCGCCACCGTGCGGCCGGGTCCGACCGGCTAGGACCCCTGGAACGCCAGCAGTTCGGCCGTCACGAACTCCGGGTTCTCCTCCACCAGCCAGTGCCCACCGGGGTCGGCACGTCGAGCGGCGGCGCGGACTCGGTGGCCCGCACGTCCGCGCCGAGCGAGCGGTACAGCTCGAACCCGCCCGACAGCGCCCCCGGTTCGCGGTAGGTGCGCGCGACTCGTCGATCTCGGCCTCGCTGAACGGGGACGTGGTCGCGTCGCCGCCGAAGGCCGTGCCGTTGAACGAGACCTGCGGGGAGAACAGCGGCAGGTCCAGGTAGCCCAGGCGCGCGGTGTCCTGCGGGAACTGCGCGGCGTACTGGAACGCCCCCGCCGCGCCCAGGTCGTGGCCGACCGCGGCGGCGTCGCGCACGCCGAGCCGGTCGGCGACCAGGGTGTGCGCGTAGCGGGCCAGGGTCGCCTTGTCGTAGCCGGACGGGGCGCCGGTGCTGTCGCCCAGGCCCGGCAGGTCGATCGCGTGGACGGTGTGGTGCTCGGCCAGTTCGGGCATGACCTCCCACCAGCCGTACCAGGTCTGCGACCACCCGTGCAGCAGCACCACGGGCGAGCCGCTGCCGCCGGTCACGCAGTGCATCCGCACGCCGTCCACGTCGGCGAACCCGTGGCGGAACCTCCCGGCGAACCAGGGGTCCTCGCGCGTGATCGCCTCGTGGGCCGGGACCTCGGGCCCGGCTTCGGGGCCTGCGGGCCCCGTGCCCGTGCAGGCGGCGGCGCCCAGCGCGAGCAGGGCCGCCAGCGCGGTCACCAGGCGGTGTCGGGTGTTCGTCTGAGCCTGTTCCCCTTCGAGTGCTCGGGTTTCAGCGCCCGGTCGCGCCGTCGACCAGCTCGCGGAGGACGTCCGCGTGCCCCGCGTGCCGACCGGTCTCCTCGATCAGGTGGACCAGCGCCCAGCGGGCCGTCGGCGCGTCGGGGTGGGGGAGCGGGGCGCCCAGGTCGTCGACCGCGTCGAGCACGGCGTTCGCGCGCTCGACCGCGTCCCGGTAGCGGGCCAGGACGTCGGCGACGGTGTCGGTCGGCGCGGCCCGGAACGTCGACGGCCAGTGGATCCCGCGCTCTCCCAGGAAGGTCGCGCGCTCCACGTGCGCCAGGTGGTTGACCAGCCCGAGCAGGTTCGTGCCGGACGGGACGCCCGCCGCGCGCACCTGGGGTTCGGGCGCGCCGTCGAGCTTGGCGGCGGCGCGGGACCGCAGGTAGTCCAGGAATCCGCGCAGCACCTGGGCTTCGGAGTTCCCGGTCCGGGGCGGCGGGGTGTCGTGGTGGGGCATGTCGCTCCTTCGTGGACGGTGTCAGCGGGTGCGGCGGATCAGCAGGACGTGGTCGACCACCTCGGCGCGCTGCCCGCCCGGACCGGTCGCGACCCTGGTCGGCGACTCGCACCGCTCCACCGCCCACCTGGCCGCGTCCAGCGCCAGCTCCTCGGCGACCTCGTGCGGCGGCGGGTTGTCGTCGTCGCGGCCCCACGACCAGGGCGCGGCCGAGCCGTGGTCCACGACCAGCAGGCGGCCACCGGGGCGCAGCGCCCGCGCGGCGGCGCGCAGGACCGGTGCGCGATCCAGGTCGAACGGGGTGTGCAGGTAGTGGGCGCAGACCAGGTCGAACCGGCCGGTCGGGAACGACCCGGCCAGGTCGTGCCGCTCGGCGACGACCCGGTCGGCCACGCCGCGCTCCCGCGCCAGCGCGGTCAGGTGCTCGACGGCGGTGGCCGAGATGTCGGTGGCGCGCACCCGCCAGCCCTTCCCCGCCAGCCACAGCGCGTCGCCACCGCCGCCGCACCCCAGGTCCAGCGCGTCACCGGGGACCAGCGCCCCGGCGACCTCGGTGAGGCGGGCGTTCGGCGCGGGCGCGGACGGCGGGCGGTTCGCGTGGACGCCGTCCCAGAACTCGGTCGCGGTGCTCATCGGGGCTCCTCTCCCATCGGTGCGGCCAGTCTCACCGGCACCACCCCGAACTGGCACGGAAACTTGCCGTTTTGGCAAGATGGCGGGGTGGACCGGGAACTGGACGGGGTGCTCGACGCGGTCGGCCCCAGGCTGCGGGCGCTGCGGCGCGATCGCGGCGTCACGCTGGCGGAGCTGTCGCTGCGCACCGGGGTGTCGGAGAGCACGCTGTCCCGGCTGGAGGGCGGGCAGCGGCGGGCCACGCTGGAGCTCCTGCTGCTGCTGGCGCGCGCCCACGACGTGCCGCTGGACGACCTGGTGGGCGCGCCGCGCACCGGCGACCCGCGCATCCACCTCAAGCCGATCACGCGGTTCGGCATGACGTTCGTGCCGCTGTCGCGGCGACCGGGCGGGGTGCACGCCTTCAAGATGGTCATCCCCGCCGAGCCCGAGCCCCCGGAGCCCGCGCCGAAGACGCACGAGGGGCTGGAGTGGCTGTACGTGCTCAGCGGCCGGTTGCGGCTCGTGGTCGGCGACCGCGACCTGGTGCTGCCGCCCGGTGAGGCGGCCGAGTTCGACACCTCGCTGCCGCACTGGCTGGGCACCGCCGACGGGGGAGCGGTGGAGCTGCTGATCCTGTTCGGGCTGCACGGCGTGCGCTCGCACGTGCGCCCCGAGTCGAACCGGGCCGGGAACGACGAGGGGCCCTGACCCACGACGGGATCAGGGCCCCGGCGACCGCCGGTCAGCCCCGCCCGGCGCGCACGGCGGCCACGACGCCACCGTCCACCAGCAGGTCCGCGCCGGTGACGAACGAGGAACCGGGCCCGAGCAGGAACGCGGCGGCCTCGGCGACGTCGCTCGCCGTGCCGACCCGCCCGGTGCCCGACGCGGCCACCATCGCCCGCATCCGCTCGCCGCTCGCGCTCGCCAGCTCCCGCCGCCCCATGGGGGTGGCGATGACGCCGGGGCTGATCGAGTTGACCCGCGCGCCGCGCTCGCCCCCCGCGCGTGAGGCGGCCCGGACCTGGAAGTGGGTGGCGCGCTTGGCGAGCCCGTACGCGCCACCGGGGTTCAGCGTCGCCGGGGCCAGCTCG
>NZ_JBQGCX010000218.1:0-1583 GCF_052038725.1 Actinosynnema sp. | reverse complement strand
GGCGGCATGGCGGCGGGGCGGCAGGGCGGCATGGCGGCGGGGGCTGCGAAGCGGTGGGGCGGCGGGGGTTGCGAAGCGGTGGGGCGGGGGAGGTTGCGTGGTGTGGGGGGTGAGGTTCTTCCCCCTTCTTGGCGATCTGGTTCGGAAAGCGGTTCACCGGAGTCGGCACTAGCCTGAAAAACCCGGCTGACCAGCGGTTTCGTTTCATGCGTGATGGATCTGCGCGGGGCTGCCGCAGTGCTTTCGCAGGATCGTGGGACGTCAGAGGGCGCCAGTGCCGAATCGCGTGGCTGGGGTCGCTGCGCCCGCCCCGCCCAGGACCAGGGAGGCCGATGATGACGACCGCGCTCCTGCCGCCGTCCGCCCCCGGTGGGTTGCCGCTGCTGGGGCACCTGCCCGCGTTGGCGAGGGACCCGCTGGGGTTCTTCCTCGGGTTGCGCGCGCACGGGCCCGTGGTGCGGATCGGGCTGGGGACTCGGGTGGCCTACGTGCTGACCGAGCCCGAGCTGGTGCGCAGGGTGCACGTGTCCGAGCAGCACCGGTTCGACAAGGGCGGGGCGCTGATCGAGAAGGTGCGGGACTACGCGGGGAACGGGTTGGCCACCTGCCCGGCAGCCGATCACGCGGTGCAGCGGCCGTTGATGCAGCCCGCGTTCCAGCGGGACCGGCTGGTCGGGTACGGGGCCGTGGTGCGGGACGCGATCGAGGAGGTCACCGGGGAGTGGACGCACGGCCGGGTCGTCGACCTGAGCGTGGAGATGCACCGGTTGACCACGTTGGTGACCTCGCGGACGTTGGTGGCCGCTGACCGGGGGGCGCCCGCCGCCGGGCGGATCGCGGAGGGGTTGCCGGACATCACCAGGGGCATGTACTGGCGGATGGTGGTGCCGGGGAAGGTGTTCCCGCGCATCCCGCTCCAGGTGAACCGTCGTTTCGACGAGCAGACCGCGCGCACCCGCGCCGCCGTGGACGCGGTGGTCGAGCAGTACCGGGCCGATCCCGCCGATCGGGGGGACCTGCTGTCGGCGGTGCTGGCCGCCTGCGAGGAGGACCCCGATCCGCGTCGGGCGGTGTACGACCAGGTGATCACGCTGCTGACCGCCGGGGTGGAGACGGCGGCGTCGGCGATGACGTGGACGTTGCGGGCCGTGGACGGCGCCCCCGAGGTGCGGGACCGGATCGTCGAGGAGGCAGTGGGGGTGCTGGGCGGGCGGGTGCCCGCGCACGCCGACCTGGCCTCGCTCGGGCACGCGCAGCGGGCGGTCACCGAGGCGCTGCGGTTGCGGCCCCCGGTGTGGCTGGTGAGCCGGTGCGCCACCGAGGACGTCGACTGGCCGGAGGGGCGGATACCGGCGGGCGCGGACGTGTTCTTCAGCCCGTACGCGCTGCACCGGGACGAGGCCGTGTTCCCCGAGCCGGAGGTGTTCGATCCGGGGCGGTGGGCGGCCGAGCGGGTCACGGCGGCGCAGCGCGGGGGGTTCTTCGGGTTCGGCGCGGGGCGGCGCCAGTGCATCGGGGACGCGTTGGCGGTGACCGAGGTGACCGCCGTGGTGGCGGCGGTGCTGAGCCGGTTCCGGCTGGTC
>NZ_JBQGCX010000217.1:0-1796 GCF_052038725.1 Actinosynnema sp. | reverse complement strand
CGAGTTCCCGTTCCTGCCGGACGGCCTCGGGTTCGAGCCGGGCGGGCAGCTCGCGCTCTACCAGCGCGTCGTGCCGCCGAGGGAGGGCGGGCTGTCCTTCGCCGGGCTGATCCGCCCGTTCGGCGCGATCACGCGACTGGGCGAGGCGCAGGGCCGGTGGATCGCGGACCTGGTGCAGGGGCGCGCGGCCCTGCCGCCGGTCGAGGAGATGGAGGCCGAGGTGCGGACCCACCTGGAGGCCGCCAGGGCGCGCTACGGGCGCACGGCGGGCGACTCGGTCCAGGTGGACTTCGCCCGCTACCTGGCGGCGCTGCGGGAGCGTCGAGGCGCCCCCGCAGCCCAACCCGCCTGTCTCAGGCGATCGCGTCGAGCCGGTCCATGGTGTGCTGGATCAAGCTCACCAGGACCGACTTGCTCGACTCCCGGTCCCGCGCGTCGCACAGCACGAGCGGGACGCCGGGGCCGAGGTCGAGCGCGCTGCGGACCTCCTCGGCCGCGTACCCGTGGGCGTCGTCGAAGCAGTTGACCCCGACGATGAACGGGATGCCCCGCCGCTCGAAGAAGTCGATCGAGGGGAAGCTGCTGTCGAGCCTGCGGGTGTCGACCAGGACCACCGCGCCGATGGCGCCGTGGGCCAGCTCGTCCCACATGAACCAGAAGCGGTTCTGGCCGGGCGTGCCGAAGAGGTAGAGCACCACCTCGGTGTTGATGGTGATGCGGCCGAAGTCCAGGGCGACCGTGGTGGTCTCCTTGTTCTCCAGCCCGACCACGTCGTCCACGCCGACGCCCGCCTCGGTCAGCACCTCCTCGGTGTGCAGCGCGGGGATCTCGCTGACCGAGTTGACCAGGGTCGTCTTGCCGGTGCCGAAACCACCGGCGATGACGATCTTGACTGGGGTGGGGACGTGCAGCTCCCCGCCCGACCGATCAGATTCCACGAACACCATCCAGCACAGCCTGCAACAGGTTCCGGTCGGGGATCTCGGCGACCCGCGACGGGTCGCGCACGACGACGTCACCGCGCTGGATCAGGTCGCTGAGCAGCACCTTCACCACCATCAGCGGCACGTCCAGGTAGGCGGCGACCTCCGCGACGGACAGCGGTCGCCTGCACAGCTCCATGATCTCCAGGTGCTCCACCGAGAGCGCGTCGGGGTCCGAGGGCGACGGCATCGCGCGCACCTGGGTGACCAGGTGCAGCTCGGGGCGCAGGGGACGGGTCCGCCCGCGCACCATCGCGTAGGGGCGGACCAGGGGGCCCGCCGCCTCGTCGTACCACGAGTCCTCTCGGCTCATGACGACCTGCGCGCGCCGGGGAGCACGGATCCGCCCCTGGGGGCGGAGGACAGGTAGGTTCCCACCCGCTTCACCAGCATGTTCATCTCGTAGGCGATCATGCCCATGTCCGAGTCCTCCTCGCCGAGCACAGCGAGGCACGCGCCGTGCCCGGCCGCGGTGACGAACAGGTAGGCGTGCTCCATCTCCACGATGGTCTGGCGCACCTTGCCGCCGCCGAAGTGGCGGCCGGTGCCCCTGGCCAGTGACTGGAAGGCCGAGGCCATCGCGGAGAGGTGGTCGGAGTCGTCCTTGGACAGCCCTGCGGAGCGTCCGAGCAGGAGGCCGTCCGCGGACAGCACGACCGCGTGTCGGGCGCCGACCACGCGGGAGACCAGGTCTTCCAACAACCAGTTGAGTTCGTTGTGCTGGCCCATGTCGCTCATCAGGGAAGTGCCTGTCCGGGGTCCGGTCGGCCGTCCACGGCGGATCAGGAGTCGGGCGCCTCGTCGCGGCGGCGG
>NZ_JBQGCX010000216.1:0-3204 GCF_052038725.1 Actinosynnema sp. | reverse complement strand
GCGCCCGATCTCCCGCCCGCTCGCGTCGCGCGTCACCAGCTCCGCGCTGGCCGCGCCCAGGTCGCCCATCGCCAGCAGATCGCTCACCAGCACGAACGACCCGCCCGACAGCACGGCCCGGACCGGTGGCGCGTCCGGCGTCACCAGTTCCACGCCCGTCACCCGCTCGTCCAGCACGAGCCCCACCAGCGCCTGCGACGTGGTCCCGGTCTGCACCAGCCCGGATTCCGGGTCCAGCTCGGAGGTGAAGCTGTGGGGCTTCGGCACCGCGACCACCCCGCCCCCGAGCACCCGCCCTGGGGTGAGGTCCCACTCGGCCGCCAGCGGTTCGTGCGTGAAGGGCGCGTCGTCCGGCGAGCACGTCGCGAGCAGCTCGCCCATCCGCGCGACCTGTACCGACTCGCCCGCGCGGACCGGCACGTCCGGCCCGGCAGTCCAGAACTCCGGGTCGACGAGCGGCGCCTGCCCGTTCCGGCAGGTCCACGGCGCGCCCGCGCCCGCCTCCGCGAGCACCCGCCGCTCCGCCGCGGCCGGAGGCGTCAGCGGCTGCTCGACCTGGATCTCCGCCGAGTCGCGCACCTCGTACTGGGCGACCAGCCCGCTCCCCGGCCGGAACTCGGCGGGCGCCAGGAAGATCCGCCCCGCCCGCGCCGGGTAGGCCGACCGCTGCCCGTCGAACAGCCCGAACGGCCGCTCGTCGGTCCCGGTGAACCCGGCGATCGTGCCGTTGGCGGTGGTGAACGCGACCGCCAGCGCGCCCGGATCGGCGACCGGCCCGGTCCAGCTGGTCGACCTCGGCGTGCGCTCGCAGAACAGCACCCCGGCGGGCGTGTCGTAGACGGTCACCACGACCCCGAGGTGCTGCCCGGTGACCAGCCGCGTCCACCCCTCGACCGGGGGAATCCCTTCCCCTTCCGGGCGACAAACGGGTTCTTCGCTCGACGGCCCCGTCTCCACCCGGTAGTTCTGGTTGTTGTCCGGCATCGGCAACTCCCGGACCGGGGACGGCGGCCCGCTGGGGCCGGTCGTCCCGAGGTCGGTGCGCAGCTCACCGACCAAGGCCCCCGCGAGCCCCGCGCCGACCAGCGCGAGCGCGCCCACCACGGCCGCAGCCGCAGGCACCCGGCGCGGCGATTCCGCCATGCCCTCGCGGAGCCGCAGCAGCGCCGCGTCGCGCGTCGCCTCGGGCAGCCGCCGCCCCGGCGGGGTGAACTCGGCGTCGTGCTCGGTCCCGTGCTCAGCCACGGTCGTCCTCCTCGGTCAGGTCGCGCAGGCGTGCGCGGGCGCGGGCGACGCGGGAGCGCACGCTCGCTTCGGTGATGCGCAGCAGTTGCGCGGCGTCGGCCGTGCCCACCCCGCCGAGCAGGCACAGCTGGGCGATCTCGCGCTCGGAGCGGGGCAGTCGGTCGACCGCGGCCACCACCCGGCGCAGCCGGTCCTCGGCGGCGTCCGCGTCGGCCCCCCGCTGGGCGTGGTCGCGCTGCGGCGCGGGCGGTCCCACCAGGCGCAGCACCTGGCGCAGCCGCGAGCCGGAGCGGTGCTCGGTGCGCACCAGGTTCGCGGTCACGGTGTACAGCCAGGGCAGCGCGGAGTCGCGGGTCAGCACCACCTTGGCGCGCGAGCGCCAGGCGGCGAGGAAGACCTGCGAGAGCAGGTCGTCTGCCGCCGTCCACGAGGCGGTGAGCCGGTGCGCGTGGTTCCACACGGCCTCGGCGTGCCGTTCGAACAGCGCCGTGAACGCGGCGCGCGCGGACTCGGTCCGCTCGTGCGCGGCGCGGCGCCACAGCTCGGCGTCGCTCTCCCACGCCGCTTCAGCGTTGTCGGGTGGTCCCGCGCCGGGTTCCGCGCCGTCCACCACCTCTGAGTTCCGTCCCCTGGTTCCGGTCGTCACACCCGGCTTGAGTGTCCGTGCGGGGCGGGCGCTGCGTCGTTGCGCTGTGACGTGGCGCACACCTCGCTGCGGGGTGGTCGCTGTTCCCCCGACCGTGAATTTCCGGCGTCTTTTGACGAAACGCGGTTGCCCTGCCCCCTTTTGGGTCAAAATCGTGCCGCACGTTCGGGTGACGCACGCCGGAGTGGTGACCGGCGCGGCCCGACGGCGACCGAGGGGGCGGTTGGCTGTGGCTGGCGAGAATCCACTGGTGGCGCAGGCTCCGGCCGAGCCGGACGGGGTGTTCAACGCGGGGACCGGGGACAACGGGTGGGCCACGGGCATCTCGTTGGCGGAGTCGGCGATGGACACCTACAAGGGGTTCGCCGAGGGCAACTGGATCGAGGCGGGCCTGGGCACGGTGGGCCTGGTGGCGGACGTGGCGTCGTTGGCGGTGGACCCGTTCGGGACGTTGTTGTCGTCGGCGGCGTCGTTCCTGATGGAGCACATGCAGCCGCTCAAGCAGATGCTGGACTGGCTGGCCGGGAACCCGCCGGTGATCGACTCGTACTCGCGGACGTGGGACAACGTCGCGGAGGAGTTGAAGGCGGTGGCGGCCGACTACGCGTCGGCGGTGGCCTCCGGCACCGAGGGCTGGACCGGTCCGGCGGCCGAGGCCTACCACCGCAGTGCGGCCGAGCACGGCGACGCGCTGTCGGGTGCGGCGTCGGCGGCGGGCGCGGTGGGCACGGTGGTCGGGTTGATGGGCATGGTGGTGGGGTTCGTGCGCGAGTTCGTGCGCGACCTGATCGCCGACCTGGTGGGCAAGTTGATCGCGTGGGTGTTGGAGGCGGTGTTCTCCCTGGGGTTCGGGACGCCGGTGATCGTGGCGCAGGCGGTCACGGCGATCTCCAGGTGGGGGGCGCGGATCGCGGAGGTCGTGCGGAAGCTGTTGAACACGGTCAAGAAGGTCTCGCCGATGATCGCGAGGCTGGTGGAGGTGTTCGAGAAGATCGCCAAGGTGGTCGGCAGGATCGCGGGCAAGGTGACCGGGTTGGACGTGCTGCACCCGAGCAGCGTGATCCCCGGTGGTTTCGTGCGGCGCGGCGGTGGGGGAGGGGTGGACCTGCCGGGCGGCAGCGCTCCCGGTGGCCGAGGCGACGGCCCCGACGGTTCCGACGCCCCTGGTTCCCCCGGTTCCCCTGATTCCCCCGCGACCCCTGACGGTCCCGGCTCGGACACCCCGCGCACCGACACGTCCGCCGCCGACGCACCGGGCACCGCACCGCGCGGCACAACCCCGGAGTCGGGCACCCCGCGCCAGAACCCCGCGA
>NZ_JBQGCX010000215.1:0-4949 GCF_052038725.1 Actinosynnema sp. | reverse complement strand
AGGCGCGGACCGCCTCATCCTGACGTACCGCGTCCCGGAGTCCGAGCGGGTCGGCTGGTGGCGGTCGACGGTGGTCGGCGCCCGTGACTCGCTGCGCCTCGTGGGCATGGCGATCCTGGTGGCGATCCCGCTGTTCATCGGTGGGTTCATCCCGCTGGTGGGGCAGACCGTGGTCCCGGTGCTCGGCGCGGGCATCAACGGGTGGCTGCTCGGGCTGGAGCTGACCGGCATCCCGTTCACCCGGCGCGGGCTGGACCTGGCGGTTCGGCGGCGGGTGCTCAAGGAGCGGCGGGCCATGGTGCTCGGGTTCGCGGTGCCCGCGTACCTGCTGTGCCTGATCCCGCTGGCGCCGCTGGTGGTCATGCCCGCGGCGATGGCGGGTGGCACCGTGCTGTCGCACCGGCTGCTGGAGAACGAGAAGAACGCCGGCAGGCGTCCTCAGTAGACGGAGGACCGCAGGGGACGCTGCGGTGGTGGAAGACGTGTGGGAACGGGCGGTCGGCTGAGCCGACCGCCCGTTCGTTCTCCGCGCCCACCGGGGCCCTGGCTGGAACGGCGCGGGCTCGGCGGCCGGGCCGGAATGGCCTGAACGACGTGAACGGCCAACCGACCCCACCACCCCGACGCCCCCACCGACCTGACCGACCTGGCCGGTTCAACCGACCCGACCAGGCCGGCCCGACCGGCTCAAACGACCCGTCCCGACCGGCCCGACCGGCCCGACCGGCCCCGCTGATCTGACCGGCCTGACCGACCCGCCCGGCCCCGCCGACCTGATCGACCCGACTGGCCCCGCCGACCTGATCGACCTGACTGGCCCGAACGGCTAGACCGGCGTGACCGGCCAGACCGGCCAGACCGGCATGACCGGCGTGACCGGCGTGACCGGCGTGACCGGCGTGAAAGACGAGCACTTGGCGGCTGGCACAGGGCGCGGAGGGGGTCAGGAGTTCAGTTGGGGGTCCAGTTCGGTCGAGTAGGCCGCGACCCGGCTGTAGACGCCTGGAGCTCCCGCTGCCGCGCAGCCCTCGCCCCACGAGGTGACGCCGATCAGCTTGCCGCCTGCGACGAGCGGGCCGCCGGAGTCGCCCTGGCAGGAGTCGGTGCCGCCCTGGGGGAAACCGGCGCACACCATGAGGTTCGGGTTGTAGCGCTCGGCGTAGGCGGTCGCGCAGGCGGCGGAGCCGATCACCGGCACGGTCGCGCCGAGCAGGTAGCGCGAGGCCGTCCCGCCCGAGGACGTGGCGCCCCAGCCCAGGACGGTGGCGGGGACGCCGTCCTCGTACAGCGCAGCGTCGGTGGGCCTCGCCAGCGGGAGGGGGGCCGCGTTCAGGGCGCGGTCCAGGGTCAGGACCGAGATGTCGTGACCCTCGGCGGGCATCTGGTAGGACGGGTGGATCCAGATGTCGGTCACTCGCACCGTGGTGCCCGCGCTCGAGTTCTTGTCGTCGCGGCCTGCGACCACGCGCACCGAGGACGGCGAGTCGCCCTCGGTGCAGTGCGCCGCGGTCAGGACCTTGTCCGGCGCCACCAGGGTTCCGCCGCAGTACTGGGCTCCGGTGCTCGTCGCCAGGTAGACCGCCCACGGGTGGTCGGCGGTGCTGGCGCGCGTGCCGCCGACGATCCGCGCGCCGACGTCGCCGTCGGTGGGCGCGGGCTGGGCGGACGCGCTGAGCGCGGTCGCGGGGAGCAGTGCCGCCACTGCGGCGGCGGCGCCGAGCAGGAACCTCAGGCGGCGCGGGGTTTCCGCCATGCTCATCTCCTTCCGGTGCGGTGCGCGCCCCTCGGTGGGGCGGTTCCCAGGGCACCAGAAGGCGCACCGGTGGCACAAGGTCGAGCGCGCGTGGGCCGTTCGGCCCAGTTCACTCGAACGTGGTTGACTCGCCCGAGCACTGCCCGAACAGCGAGCAGTTCGTCCTGAGGAGTTCCGAATGTCCCCCAACAAGCCCGTGGTCGAGCCGTACGAGGGTGCCGCGCCCGCGGACCTGGTGATCGAGGACATCACCGTCGGCGACGGCCCGGAGGCCCAGGCGGGCCAGCTGGTCCAGGTTCACTACGTCGGTGTCGCGCACTCCACCGGTGAGCAGTTCGACGCGTCCTGGGACCGCGGCGAGGCGTTCGTGTTCCCGCTCGGTGGCGGGCGCGTCATCGCGGGCTGGGACCGGGGCGTCGTGGGCATGAAGGTCGGTGGCCGCCGCAAGCTGGTCATCCCCGCGCACCTCGGCTACGGCGACCGCGGCGCGGGCGGCGTCATCAAGGGCGGCGAGACGCTGATCTTCGTGGTGGACCTGCTCGGCGTGCGCTGACCTCGGCGGCACGAGGTCGGGAACCGGTTCCGGCAGGACGACTCCGGACCGGTTCCCGCCGCGGCAGCGCGTGGAGCGCCCACGCGGCACGAGCGGCAGCAGCGTGAGCGCGGAGTGCGGGACACCGAAGGGCCCGGCCGCCGTGAGCAGGGGGTTCGCTCAGCGCGGAACGCGGGGCGCGCCGTCCGGCGGTCGGAGCGGGGTGCGGCCGGGCGGTCGGGACGGGTGTGGCCGGAGTGCGATCCGGCACCGGTGGCCGCCCCGGTGCGGCATGATGGCGGTGATCGAGGGGAGGCGTGACCGTGCCCGAAGACATCGGCGGTTCCGAGCGCATGGTGGCCGACTGGGAGACCGGTCTCAAGCAGAAGGCCCAGCGCTACGAGGCGATGGCCGCGCGGGTGCAGGGCATGTCCGTGACCGAGACCTCCCGCGACGGGCACGTGCGGCTCACCATCGGGTCCAACGGCATCCTCACCGACCTGCAGATCGCCGAGCCCGCCCGCGAGCGGCGCATGGCCGAGGTGTCGGCGGAGATCATGCGGACGTTGCAGAAGGCCCAGTCGCGCATCCCGGAACTGCTGCAGCAGGCCATGGCGGAGACGATCGGCACCCAGGACCAGACGGCGAACACGCTGTTCGAGGAAGCCAGGAAGACCTTCCCCGCGCCGCCCGCCGAGGACCGCCCGCAGCCGCAGGGCCACCGGGAGATGAGCTTCGGCATCGAGGACGAGCGGACCTCCCCGCCCCCGCCGCCGCGACACGCCCAGCAGCCGCCCGTTCCGCCGCAGCCGCCGCAGCGCAGGCCGAGGCGGGACACCGAGGAGGACGACGACTTCGGGGGTCAGAGCTTCCTCCGGTGAGCCACCGAACTCCACCCCGTCAGGTCAAGTCCGCCGTCGTCGGACAGATCGGGCGATAGGATCTGCCGACCGTTGCGCCGGGGGGATCTTGAAGGGGTGTTCGTCGCATGACCGAGCCAGTCACACCGCTGGACGAGCAGGAGCAGCAGCAGCTCGTCCGGCAGATCGGGCGCGCCATGCTGCCCGCGCTGCCTCCGGACTGGCAGCGGGTGCGCACCGAGTACCGCGCCGCGGGCCGCCACATCGAGGTGGACATGGCGTTCACCGGCCCGGACGGGCAGCAGCGCCCGGTGCGACCGCCGATCGACGTGGTGCAGTTGTTCGGCAGGCTGCGCGCGGGCATGTACGAGCAGGACCGGGGCACCTGGCTGAGCGCGGTCTACGAGATCGAGGCGCCGAGCGCGTTCGCCGTGGACTTCGACGCCGCCGAGGAGCCCCGCTGGCGCAACGCGCCGCCGATGATCGGGTTCCAGGACGAGCTGCGGACGTTCCCGCGCGCCGACGAGCTGATCCCGGACTGGCTGCGCCAGCGCGCCGGTATGCCGCCCAGGCAGGTGGAGCAGGCCGCGCAGCCCGAGCAGGGGCAGGCGCCGCAGCAGGGTGGGCCGCAGCCGGGCGGGCCGCAGACGCCTCCGCAGGGGTTCGCGCAGCAGGGTCCGGCGACGCCGGGTCGGGGCATCCCCGGACAGCAGGGGCAGCCCGGTTTCGCGCCGGGGCAGCAGTTCGGCGGTCCCGGTCAGCCCGTTCCCCACCAGCAGGGTCCCGGCCCGCAGGGGCAGCAGTTCCCCGGTCAGCCCGGCGGGTTCGGGCAGCCCGGCGGTCAGCCGCAGGCGGACCTGCGCACGGCGCGCGTGTACGACGGCCGCGACCAGACCGGTCGCCCGGTGGTGCGCAGGCAGCCGGTGGACCCTCAGCTGCGCGAGCGGTTGCTGGCGTACCTGGAGTCGGCGCCCGTGGTGCTGTCCGCGCGTGACACGGACGTGGACGAGTTCGCGCCGTCCGACCGGGACGTTCCGCTGAACTTCCGCACCGACGGCACCTGGGTGTGGGCAGGCGCGGTGTCGCACTACCTGCGCAAGCACGGTGTCCCGCCGGAGCCCGCGCTGGTGTCGCACATCATCGGCCGGGGGTTCCAGCTGAGCGCGGTGGACGAGCGGACCCAGGACCGGGCCGTCGCGATGATCACCGGCCAGTGACCGCCGCCCGCTAGTCCCCGAACGGCGCTCTCGACGACGACAGCCGCCCACCGGTTTCCCCGGTGGGCGGCTGCTCCCGTTTCAGGCGCGCGGTTCCCGCGCGGGCGCTCAGCGGTCGGTGGCGGCCGGTGCGACGTCCGGTTCCAGCCTCGTGGCGGGAGCGGGCCTGCGGACCGCCAGGTACACCAGCGCTGCCACCGCGACCAGCACGTAGGAGTTGCCGACGAGCTGCTGCCACGCGTTCCAGCCGACCTCGACGCCCTTGTCGTGCGGCAGCAGCCACAGCGGGGCCCACACGAACAGGTCGGCGACCAGCACCAGCGCCACCCAGCCCGCGGCGGAGCGCTGCCCCGCCAGCAGGACCAGGGCGGGCACGACCCACACCCAGTGGTGCGTCCAGGACACCGGGGACGCCAGCAGCGCCGCGATCGACACGGCCAGCAGCGCGGACACGTCCTCGCGCGCGCGGCGCACCGCGACCCAGGCGAGGGCCGCGACGCCCAGCGACAGCAGCAGCCACGTCACGGACTCGGCGGCGCCGGTCAGGCCGAGGCGGTTGACCAGGCCGCGCAGCGACTGGTTGCCCG
>NZ_JBQGCX010000214.1:0-3575 GCF_052038725.1 Actinosynnema sp. | reverse complement strand
CCCGTGGTGCTCGACTTCCTCCGCGACCTCCCGCCCGCCCTCGTGCTGGCGCTCGTCTTCGCGCTCCCCGCGCTGGAGGCGTCGACCATGCTCGGCGTCGTCTTCCCCGGTGAGGTCGCCGTGCTGGTCGGCGGGGCGGTCGCGCACTCCGGTGGGGTTGCGCTGTGGGCGGTGCTGGTGGCGGCGGTCGGCGGGGCGGTCGTCGGGGACGCCACCGGGTACCTCGTCGGCCGCCGGTACGGGCATCGGATGATCAGGGTGCTGCCCGAGCGGCTGGTCAGGCCCGAGCACCTGGCCAAGGCCGAGGAGCTGCTGCGGCGGCGGGGCGGGGTGGCGGTGTTCGTGGGGCGGTTCACGGCGCTGCTGCGGGCGCTGGTGCCCGCGCTCGCCGGGATGAGCCGGGTGCCGCTGCGGACGTTCCTGCTGTTCAACGCCCTGGGCGGGGTGCTGTGGGCGTCCGGGGTGGTGCTGCTCGGGTACGGGGCGGGCGCGAGCCTGCAACTCGCCGAGCACCGGCTCGGGCTGGCCAGCGAGATCGTGCTGGGCGTGCTGGTGCTGGCGGGCGCGGTGGTGTGGCTGCGGCGGCGCAAGGCGCACCGGCCGTGAGGGTCCGAAGTGGACGCGCCGGTGGCGCGACCCCGAACTCTGGGACCACGATCACGCTGCGTGAGCCCCGTCGGCCCGTAAACTGAGCGGCGATGCGCACCACACGCCGTCGCCTCGCCGCGCTCGCACTGGCCTTCCTGCTGCTCCCGCTGGTCGTCTTCGTCAGCGACCGCCCCAAGGCGCCGCCGCTCGGACCACCCGACGACGCGCCCACCGCCATGGTCTCGCTCGGTGACAGCACGCTGTCCGGCGAGGGCGCGGGCGACTACGTCGACGACACCGACGGCCAGAACGACAACTGGTGCCATCGCTCGAAGCACGCCCAGGTGTTCCAGATGCCGTCGGTGCCCGTGGACGAGGTGTTCAACCTGGCCTGCTCGGGCGCGAACGCCGCGCGCGTGGGCATCACCGACCAGATCGGCAACACCGAGGGCTCGCAGGCGCTCCAGCTCGGCCGAATCGCCCGCACCCACCGGGTGACCACGATCGTGCTGGCCGTGGGCGCGAACGACGACCCGCGCTTCTCCGACGTGCTCGGGCAGTGCCTGCGCGCCTGGTTCGAGCGCCGCGACGACTGCTCGCGGCTGCTCGTGGAGGACTGGCGGGGGCGCGTGGAGCGGATGGTGCCGAAGGTCGAGAAGGCCGTGCGGGACGTGCGCCGGGTGCTGGACGAGGCCGGGTACTCGGTGGGGTCGTACGCGCTGGTGATGCAGTCCTACGCGTCGCCGGTGACCCCGGACGTGCCGCCGTCCCTGCAGAACCTGTCCGGGTGCCCGCTGCGCAGCGGTGACACGCGGTGGGTGCGGGACGTGGCCGTGGGCGAGCTGTCGGACGCGGTGCGCAGGGTGGCGACGTCGTCGGGCGCGCGCTTCCTGGACCTGTCGCGGGCGGGTCGCGGTCACGAGGCGTGCTCGGGCGGCGACTCCAGCGACGACGAGTGGTTCACCCGGCTCGTGGTGGACTTCGACGGGCTGCGGGACGAGGCGCGGGCGCGGCACGCGCTGCAGGAGTCGTTCCACCCCAACGCGCGCGGGCACGCGGCGTTCGGCGGGTGCATGGCGGAGTTCCTGGGCGCGAACGCCCGGTACGGGGCGTGCGAGCCGAACGAGGACGGCGGGCTGGACCTGGTGCTGGAGCAGGACTAGCGGGACGACCGGGGCTCGTCCGAACGCCCCGGTCGACATCAGGGCACCAGCGTCTCGGGCATGATCCCCAGGACGAGGGCCTCCAGCCCGGCGCTCCCCCGGCCGTACCGGGCCGGCCAGTTCACCATGAGGTAGTGCTCGCGGACGAGACCGCCGTACTCGCCGAGGAAGCGCTCCGCGGCCTCGGTCGGCGGCAGCCCCACCGAGGTGGAGTGCTCCCGCCACCGGGTGGTGTCCACCCGCCGACCGGGGAACCAGCCGAGCTCGCGCATCACCTGCTCGGTCTCCTGAGACCAGACCTCCACCGACAACCCCCTAGTCCAGGTACCAGACGACCCGGACCACGTCCGCGCTGACGTCGCGCAGTTCCGCGCACACCTCGTGCTGCACCACGAGCCCGGTCGTGCGGCAGAGCCGGGCGTCGGCGGCGAGCGGGTCGCGGTGCGTGAAGCCCCGTGCCGCGAGGCGGTCGCGCACGGCCTCGGGGGCGTGGTCGCCGGTCGCGCGGGCCTGGCGGGCGCAGCCGCCGGAACCGCACAGCAGCTCCCCCTCCTCGACCCGGAGCACGGCCAGCGCGGGCAGCACGCCCTCGTCGCCGGGCGGGGACTCCAGTCGGGCCAGCCACAGGAACCCGAGGAGCAGGAACCCGAGCGCCGCCACCCCGGTCAGCCGCCACCCCCGCACCCGCTGCCGTCCCACCTTCGCGCCGACCGCGCACACCGCCGCCGCGAGCAGCGGGTGGAGCCACAGCACCTCGGCCGCCGACGGCACCCAGCGCCCGGAGAACCCCAGGCCGGGCACCACGACGAACCACACCGGCAGGCCCAGCAGCACCAGTCCGACGATCACCCCGACCCGCCGGGGCCCGGTCCACGAGCCGCACCACAGCAGCAGCGGCACCGCGCCGAACAGGCCGACCGGCGGGCCGTCCCACGGGAACACCGCCACCGCCAGTCCGAGAACGCCCAGGGCCAACCGCCACCGGTGCTCGGCCGAGAACACGCGCGACACCACGGGCTCCGCCACCGGCCCATCATCCCCATCTCCCACCGGAAGCCGCGCCGGGGGCTCACCCCGGCCCGTCGACCAGCCCGGCTCCGTCGACCAGCCCCGCCTCGTGGGCGAGCACCCCGGCCTGGGTGCGGTTGCGGCAGTCGATCTTCACGAGCATCCGGGACACGTAGCTCTTCACCGTCGCCTCGGACAGGAACAGCTCGCGCGCGATGTCCGCGTTGGACAAGCCCCGGCCCAGGCAGGTCAGCACCTCCAGGTCCCGCTCGCTCAGCGCGCGCAGCCTGGCCCTGGCGCCCTCGTCACGCCGCCTGCCCGCCGAGGAGGCGGCGACCAGCCGGGCGGTGGCCGCCGGGGACAGCACGGTGTGCCCGGCCGCCGCGACCCGGACCAGCTCGACCAGGTCGTGGGGCGCGGTGGTCTTGAGCAGGAACCCCGCCGCGCCCGCGCGCAGCGCCGCGAGCACGTGGGCGTCGGTGTCGAAGGTGGTGAGCACGACGACCGGCGGCGGGTCGGGCAGGGCGCAGATCCGCTCGGTGGCGGCGAGCCCGTCGACCCCCGGCATCCGCAGGTCCATCAGCACGAGGTCGGGGCGGTGCCGGACGACCGCCTCCACCGCCTCCGCGCCGTCCTGCGCCTCGGCGACCACCTCGACGTCGTCCGCCGCGCCGAGGATCACCCGCAGGTGCGCGCACACCATCGGCTCGTCGTCCACCACGACCAACCTGATCATCCGGCCTCCCCCCGCGTCGGCACGCGCGCGGGCAGTGTCGCGCCGACCAGGTAGCCGCCGCCGGGTTCCGGGCCCGCGCG
>NZ_JBQGCX010000213.1:0-3309 GCF_052038725.1 Actinosynnema sp. | reverse complement strand
CCCCGGCCGGGAGGCGCCTCCCGGCCGGGGTTTCCCCCGTCATCGGTGAAGAACTCCACCCCGCCGCCGCGCACGGCACTGCGGCGCAAGGCTTTTCACGCAGTCCCGACCCCGAAGTCCCGTCCAGGGGCCCTTTCCGTGAGTACGGTCGACCCGTGGCGACGCGAAGCACGGCACCCCGGCTCACCCGCGCCGCCGTCGTGCGCCGGGCCACCGCGATCAGCGCGGCCGAGGGCCTCGGCGCGGTCACCATCCGCCGCCTCGCCGTCGAGCTGGGCGTCACCCCGATGGCCCTCTACTGGCACTTCACCAACAAGGACGCCCTGCTCGACGCCCTCGCCGAGCACGCGGCAGCCGCCGTCCCGCTGCGCCAGGACGGCCCCGACTGGGCCGAGGACCTGCGCGCCCTGCTGGGGGACCTCGTCGGGGCGCTGCACCTGACCCCCGCGCTCGCGCCGCTGGTCCAGACCAGGGTGCTGTCCGGTCACGCGGGCGCGGGACTGGCCGAGCGGACGCTCGCGCTGCTGGAGCGGGCCGGGTTCACCGGGCGCGGGGCCGCCGAGCTCGCGCTGGTGCTGCTCGGGTCGGCGGTCGCCGTGGCCGCGGGCTGCGGCACCGGTCCCGCCACGGCCGGGCGACGCCTGGCCCGCGCGCTCGCCCTGCCCGCGGACCGCTTCCCGCGCGTGGTCGCCTCCGCCGACGTGCTCAGCGGCGGCCTCGCCCACGACCCCCGCCACCCCGCAGGGGTGAGCCTGCTGCTGGAGGGCGTGCGCGCCCTGCCCCGCGACTGACCGGCCAGGCCCCCGCCGCACCGGGGAACGGCCGCCCGAAGCCCCGTTCCGCACCCGGTTCCCCAGCGCCACCCCGCGGGCGCCCGCCCCCTGCTTGATCGATACCACCACCCCGGTGGCACGCCATGACCCGTCCGGGTGGACACTCTGCCGGGGTAGTGCGGCTGTTCGGACGCGCGAACAGGTGACCGCGCCTGCCATCCTGGGTACCCCCTGGTATTCCAGGAGGGCTGTCGTCGAGATCGGGGAGGGCAGATGAGCGCACAACCCGTCGACATCGCCGTGTCCGCGCCGCGTGGCGGTGCGGCGCCCATTCCGCTCAACCTCACCGTCCCCTCCGAGCCGAACCTGCTGCCGTGCGCCCGCGCCGCGCTCGACCGCTGGCTCGCCGCGGCCGGGATCGACCCCGGCGCGCTCGTGCGCGCCACCGGCGAGCTGGCCGACGACCTCGCGGGCCGGGGCCGGGTCGTGCTGGTCCGGATCGCCGCGGAGCTCGCGGGCGACCGGGTCGTCATCCACGTCGGCGAGCACCGCATCGGCGCGGGCACCACCGACTTCGCCACCGTCGTGCGGCAGCGCTGACCCGTGGGCTCCGGGCGCGCGGGCGGGTGGCGGGTCGTCGTGCTGGACGACGACGTCAACACCCTCACCACCGCCGGCTACGCGCTCGACGCCCACTGCGGCCTCGACGCCGAGGGCGCCGCGTGGCGCCTGCACGCCCAGGGCAGCGTCCCGGTCGCCGAGTTCGCCGACCGGGACGGCGCCGAGGAGGGCGTGGTGCGGTTGCAGCGGCCCGGGCGGCACGCCGCCCACCGGTCCGCCGGGGGAACCACGAGCCCGACCACTTCGACGCCTCACCGGTGGGCGACGGGGTGCTGGTGCGCATGTCCGACAACGTCGCGCGCACCCTGGCCCACCACCTCGGGCTGCTCGCGCGCTTCCTGGAGGACGACGTCTACCCGGAGCCGCGCCGCTCGCTGCTGCGCCGCAGGCCGCCGCGCGACGTGCTCGCCGCGCTGTTCCCCGACGCCTGCCCGTCCCGCGCCGAGTCGGAGGACTTCCGCGCCCGCCACGCGGCCGAGCTGCGCGACGCCGCACCGGTCCGCAGGGTGCTGGAGCGCTGCGCCACGCCCACCCCGTTCGTGCTCACCCGCGCCGAGGCGGACGACTGGCTGATCGCCCTCCCGCTGGCCCGCAGGCTGCCCCGGCGGCCGGGACCGGAGCGGGTGATGGTGGAGGCGTGGTTCGCGCACGCCCACGAGTACCTGGTGCTCGCGCTGCGACCGGACCTGGTCGACCTGCGCCGGTGAGCCCGCGCGGGAACCGGTCGGGGGACCGGGGCCACGCGTTCGGCGGACCGGGCGCCCGCCCGCGCGCGTGGCAGGATCGGGGGATGCCCAGGATCGAGTGCGTGGTCGGCGACCTCACCCAGCAGGACACCGACGTCGTCGTGAACGCGGCCAACTCCTCCCTGCTCGGCGGTGGCGGCGTCGACGGGGCCGTCCACCGCGCGGGCGGACCGGAGATCCTCGCCGCGTGCCGCGACCTGCGCGCCGGTCACCTCGGGGGCGGGCTGCCCACCGGGCAGGCGGTCGCCACCACGGCGGGGCGGATGCCCGCGCGCTGGGTCGTGCACACCGTCGGACCGGTGTTCTCCGCCGACGAGGACCGCTCCGAGCAGCTCGCCGACTGCCACCGCAACTCGCTGCGCGTCGCCGCAGAGCTGGGCGCGCGGACCGTGGCGTTCCCGGCCATCTCCACCGGCATCTTCCGCTGGCCGCTCGACTCGGCGGCCCGGATCGCGGTCGCCGCCGTCGCCGAGGCCGACGCGCCGGGCGTGGAGCTGGTGCGGTTCGTGCTGTTCGACGAGGCCGCCCACGCGGTCTTCAGCGCGGCGCTCGACGCGTGAGGCGCCACCGCGCGGGTCCCCTGGTCGGGAACCCGCGCGGCGGTGTGGTGGGAGCGATTGTGGATCAGCCCTGCGCGGCCTGCCGGAGCGCCTGCGCGAACACCTCGGCCGGCTGCGCGCCGGACACGCCGTAGGCGCTGTTCAGCACGAAGAACGGCACGCCCGACACGCCGTACCTGCGCGCCTGCGCGAAGTCCTCCCGCACCTCGTGCGCGTACTCGTCACCGGCCAGCACCCGCTCGGTCTCCTGCGCGGGCACCCCGATCCCGGCGGCCAGCTCGACCAGCGTCGGGGTGTCCAGGGTCCTGGCCTCGACCAGGTTGGCCCGCATCAGCCGCTCGTGCGCGACGGTGCCCAAGCCGTGCGACTTCGCCAGGTGCAGCACCCGGTGCGCGTCGAACGTGTTCAGCGAGACCGAGTTCACCAGGTCGTACTCCAGGCCGACCTCGGCGGCGACCGCCGAGACCTGGCCCATCATGCCCTCGACCTGCTCGCGCGAGGCGCCCATCTTGGCCGAGAGGTGCTCCGGCGTCGGCAGGAACTCGCCGACCGGCGCGTTCGGGTCGAGCTGGAAGCTGCGCCACTCGACCTCGACCTCGCCGTCGAACC
>NZ_JBQGCX010000212.1:0-9116 GCF_052038725.1 Actinosynnema sp. | reverse complement strand
GGCGGCCTGAGGCGAATTGGCGATCTCGGGCTGGTGATCTTGGGTTGGCTCGACCGGGCGGGCGGGGCGGCTGGGTGGTGGGGGAGAGAGACGGGTGCCTTGGGGTGGGTAGGTGATCTGAGGTAGGCGGGCTCCCTGGGGCGTTCGCGGCAGGTGGGTGGGGCGGTGGGGTGTTGTGAGATGGCGTTGCCCCGCGGGCGGGGGCGGGGCGGTGGTGGCCGTCGGGAGCGTTGCCCGGTGGTTCGTTCCGGTCCTGCGTTGGACGGCGGGCCGGAGACCGCTGGTGGTGGTTGTTGGGAGTGCTGCTGGGTGAGTCAGGGCTGTTGGCAGCGTTGTGGGGGGGCGTGAGGGGGAGGGCCGGGAGCGCGGGGGCGCTCCCGGCTTGGGGGTCACCAGCCGCGTGAGCGCCACTCGTCGAGGTTCGGGCGTTCTGCGCCGAGCGTCGAGTCGTCGCCGTGGCCTGGGTAGAACCAGGTGTTGTCCGGGAGGGCGTCGAAGAGGCGGGACTGGACGTCGTCCAGCAGGCTCGTGAACGCCTCCGGGGAGGTGGTCCTGCCCACGCCGCCGGGGAACAGCGAGTCGCCCGTGAAGAGGTGGGGGTGGCCGGTCGGGTCGCGGTAGAGGAGGGCGATCGAGCCCGGCGTGTGGCCGCGGAGGTGGATCACCTCCAGGGTCGACTCGCCGACCTGCAGGGTGTCGCCGTGCTCCACCAGGAAGTCCGGGGGGACCGGCAGGACCTCGGCGTCCAACGGGTGCGCGGCGGTGTTCGAGCCGTTCGCGCCCGCGACCGCGCCCAGGGCCGCCCAGTGGTCGCCGTGCTGGTGGGTGGTCACGACCGTCTTCAGCCTCGGCCTGGTCACCTCGTGACCGACCAGGTCGGACAGGCGCTCCGGGTCGGCGGCGGCGTCGATGAGCAGCGCCTCGTTCGTCGCGCGGCACAACAGCAGGTACGCGTTGTTGTCCATCGGGCCGACCGACACCTTCGTGATGGTCAGCGCGTCCAGCACCCGGCGCGCCGCCGGGCCGCCCGGCTCGACGTGGCCGGTGTAGTCCTCGAGTACGTCCACGGTCGCCGACGGTAGCCGCCCGCTCGCCGTCGCACCTTCAGGGTCCCTACAGGAACGTTCCTTAGGGTTGTCAACGATCCGCCGCCGAACGCCGTTCCGCCGTCCCCACCCTGAAGCAGGTCATCCCCACCGTGCCGAAAACCCGCAGGATCAACTGGGACGTGCTGCGCGTGCTCGCCGTGCTGGCCGTCGTGCTGCAACACGCGACCCACGCAGGGCCGAACGTCCACCCGGAGATCGGCGAACCCCTGTTCACCGTGTCCCTCGAGATGGGCGCGAGCTCGCTGGTGGTGATCTCCGCGTTCTTCGCCTGCGCCTCGCTGGCCAAGGGCAACCGCGCCTGGTTCCTGCGCAACCGGCTCGCCCGCCTGCTCCCCGCCTACGCGGTGGCCGCCTGCCTGACCTACTGGGTCCTCGTGCACCTGGCGCCCGAGGGCTGGTCGCACCTCGAACCCCGCGACCTGGTCCTCAACATCCTCATGCTGCAGAACTGGCTCCCGGACGTCCGGCTCGTCGACTTCTCCTACTGGACCCTGCCCGTCCAGCTCACCGGGTTCGTCGCGGGCGCGCTGCTCGCCTCCCGCGTGCGCGGTCGCGCGCTGTCCGTGCTGCTCTGGGCCCTCGTGCTCGGACCGCTGGTCGTGCGCGAGTGGATCGGCGAGCCCGGTCTGCTGAAGCTGCTCTACGACGGCCTCGGCGCGCACCGCGCCCAGCTGTTCGCCATGGGCGTCGGCGTGTGGCTGTGGTCCCGCGAACGGCTCGGGAACCGGCACCTGGGCGCGCTGCTGGCCGCCGCGCTCGGCGCGCAGTACCTGCACAGCGACAACCTGGAGGGCACCGCCGCGCTCGGCGTCGTGCTCGTCGGGGTGTGCGCGGCGGCAGGCGGCCCGGACTGGGACATCGCGCCGCTGCGCGCGCTCGCCACGCCGATCCGCTGGCTCGCGGGCATCTCCTACGGCGTGTACCTGGTCCACCAGGAGATCGGCTACGTGGTGATGGAGCGCCTGACCCCGTGGGGCCCGGCCGTCCAGCTCGCCGCGTTCCTGGCCACCGCCGTCCTGCTCGGCTGGGCGCTGACCGCCCTGGTGGAACGGCCCGCGCACCGCCTGCTCACCGCCAGCCACCGCCCCGCGCTCGCCCGGTGGCTGCTCGTCGTCGGGCTGCGCGCTCAGAGCCACCTGGGCAACGTCGGCACCCGGCCCTCCAGGCCGCTGCCGTCGCCGCGCCCGGTCAGCCAGCCGATCGCCTCGGCCGCGTCACCGCTGATCACCGGCGCGTCGCTGCCCGCCCCCGCGGGCAACTCCCAGGTGCGCTGACGCCCGTCCGGCAGCGCCACCTCCAGGCGCACCGGCGGCACCCCCTCGCGGTCGGCGTACACCCCGACCGCCTCGGTCAGCAGCAGCTCGTGCAAGTCCTCCGGGATGTCGGCGAACCCGAAGCCCGCGTCCAGGTCGACCAGGTGCACCCACACCTCGCCCAACCGCATCCACGGCACCCGCCCCGCCAGGATCGGCCCCTTGACCGGGTGCGCCACCTCCGCCTCCCACGCGGCTGCGGGCAGGTCCCGGATCGCGGCGGCGAGCCGCTGGCTGGCCGCGTCCAGGTCGGCGCGCAGCAGCGTCGGCGGACGCGCCCCGCCCTCGGCGATGTCGGCCTCGCGGTCGGCCATGCTCAGGTACATCGGGTGCTCGACGCCGGTCTTGGCCCACGTCAGCAGGTTCAGCAGGGCGTCCGCGCCGCGCGCCAGGTGCGTCATCACGTGCGCCCGGCTCCACCCCGGCAGCAGGCTGGGCTCCCGCACCGACGCCAGGTCGAACCCGTCGACCACGCGGTACAGCTCGGCCGTGGCCCGCTCGACCTCCGCCAGTCCGGCGAGCGCGTCCTGGATCGCGCCCGACTCCTCGCGCGGCGCGGGTACGCTCGTCGCGGAGTGGACCTGGGCTTGGGCTGCGTCAGCGAAGCTCATGGGCACCTCATCCCGGGATCTGCGGCCGAACGGCCTACCGCTCCAGCCTAGGGGCGTTCACTACCCACCGGTAGAGCCGTTGGCGCACGATCGAGGGGTTCCGGGGCTGGTCCGGGTGTGCCGCGCACCAGCGCGGGCACCCCCTCCCCGATCGTGTCAGCCCGCTCGGCGGGTACGCTTTTTCGAACATGTGTTCGGTGATCACGCAATCGGGAAGGGAATGGGTGTGGCAGACCGCCTTGTCGTTCGCGGCGCGCGCGAGCACAACCTCCGGGGGGTCGACCTCGACCTGCCCCGCGACAGCCTGATCGTCTTCACCGGGCTCTCCGGGTCGGGCAAGTCCAGCCTCGCGTTCGACACGATCTTCGCGGAGGGGCAGCGCCGCTACGTCGAGTCGCTGTCCGCGTACGCCAGGCAGTTCCTCGGCCAGATGGACAAGCCGGACGTGGACTTCATCGAGGGCCTGTCGCCCGCGGTGTCCATCGACCAGAAGTCCACCAGCCGCAACCCGCGCTCCACGGTCGGCACGATCACCGAGGTCTACGACTACCTGCGGCTGCTCTACGCGCGCGCGGGCAAGGCGCACTGCCCGGTGTGCGGCGAGGCGATCAGCAAGCAGACCCCGCAGCAGATCGTCGACCAGGTGCTGGCGATGGAGCAGGGCGTCAAGTTCCAGGTCCTCGCGCCGATCGTGCGCGGGCGCAAGGGCGAGTACGTCGACCTGTTCGCGAACCTCCAGACCCAGGGCTACTCGCGGGTCAAGGTGGACGGCCAGGTCTACGCGCTGACCGACGTGCCGAAGCTCAAGAAGCAGGAGAAGCACGAGATCGCGGCCGTGATCGACCGGCTCGCGGTGAAGACCTCGGCCAAGCAGCGGCTCACCGACTCGGTGGAGACCGCGCTGCGGCTGGCCGACGGGCTCGTCGAGCTGGAGTTCGTCGACCTGCCCGAGAGCGACCCCGCGCGGGTGCGCCGGTTCTCCGAGAACCTGGCCTGCCCCAACAGCCACCCGCTGGCGATCGAGGACCTGGAGCCCCGGTCGTTCTCCTTCAACTCCCCCTACGGCGCGTGCCCGACCTGCACGGGCCTGGGCGTGCGGATGGAGGTGGACCCGGAGCTGGTGGTGCCGGACGACGAGCTGCCGCTGGGCGAGGGCGCCATCGCGCCGTGGGCGGGCGGCCAGACCGCCGACTACTTCACCCGCCTGCTGGAGTCGCTGTCGCTGGCCATCGGGTTCCGCATGGACACCCCGTGGCGGCAGCTGCCCGCGAAGGTGCAGAAGGCGGTGCTGCACGGCGTCGACGAGCAGGTGAACGTCCGCTACCGCAACCGGTACGGCCGCGAGCGCTCCTACTACGCGGACTTCGAGGGCGTCATCCCGTTCCTGGAGCGGCGCCTGGAGCAGACCGAGTCCGAGAGCATGAAGGAGAAGTACGAGGGCTACATGCGGGAGGTGCCCTGCCCGTCGTGCAAGGGCACCCGCCTCAAGCCCGAGATCCTCGCCGTCACGCTCGACCACGCCGCGCTCGGCCCGAAGTCCATCGCCGAGGTGTGCGCGATGAGCGTCGGCGAGTGCTCGGACTTCCTGGACGGCCTCAAGCTCGGCCAGCGCGAGACCATGATCGCGGGCGCGGTGCTCAAGGAGATCCAGGCGCGGCTGCGGTTCCTGCTCGACGTCGGCCTGAACTACCTCTCGCTCGGCCGCGCCTCCGGCACGCTGTCCGGCGGCGAGGCGCAGCGCATCCGGCTCGCCACCCAGATCGGCTCCGGCCTGGTCGGCGTGCTGTACGTGCTGGACGAGCCGTCGATCGGCCTGCACCAGCGGGACAACCACCGGCTCATCGAGACGCTGACCCGGCTGCGGGACCTGGGCAACACGCTCATCGTGGTCGAGCACGACGAGGACACCGTGCGCGCCTCGGACTGGGTGGTCGACATCGGCCCCGGCGCGGGCGAGCACGGCGGGCACGTCGTGCACAGCGGCCCGTACAAGGCGCTGCTGCGCAACAAGGAGTCGGTGACCGGCGCGTACCTGTCCGGCCGCAAGCAGATCCCGATGCCGGAGCTGCGCCGCGCGATCGACAAGAAGCGGCAGCTGACCGTGGTGGGCGCGCGCGAGCACAACCTGCGCGGCATCGACGTGTCGTTCCCGCTGGGCTGCCTGGTGTCCGTCACCGGCGTGTCCGGCTCGGGCAAGTCCACGCTGGTCAACGACATCCTGGCGACCGTGCTGGCGAACAAGCTCAACGGCGCGCGGCAGGTCCCCGGCAGGCACACCCGCGTCAAGGGCCTTGAGCACGTCGACAAGCTCGTGCAGGTGGACCAGTCGCCGATCGGCCGCACCCCGCGCTCGAACCCGGCGACCTACACGGGCGTGTTCGACCACATCCGCAAGCTGTTCGCGGCCACCACCGAGGCGAAGGTGCGCGGCTACCAGCCGGGCCGGTTCTCGTTCAACGTCAAGGGCGGGCGCTGCGAGGCGTGCGCGGGCGACGGCACGCTGAAGATCGAGATGAACTTCCTGCCGGACGTCTACGTGCCGTGCGAGGTGTGCAAGGGGGCCCGGTACAACCGGGAGACCCTGGAGGTGCACTACAAGGGGAAGACCATCTCCGAGGTGCTGGACATGCCCATCGAGGAGGCGGCGGACTTCTTCGAGCCCATCAACGCCATCCACCGGCACCTGCGCACGCTCGTGGACGTCGGCCTGGGCTACGTGCGGCTCGGCCAGCCCGCGACGACGCTGTCCGGTGGCGAGGCGCAGCGCGTGAAGCTGGGCGCGGAGCTGCAGAAGCGGTCCACCGGCAAGACCGTGTACGTGCTCGACGAGCCGACCACGGGCCTGCACTTCGAGGACATCCGCAAGCTGCTGCTGGTCATCAACGGCCTGGTGGACAAGGGCAACACGGTCATCGTGATCGAGCACAACCTCGACGTCATCAAGACCTCGGACTGGTTGGTCGACATGGGGCCCGAGGGCGGTTCGGGCGGCGGGATCGTCGTCGCCCAGGGCACGCCGGAGCAGGTGGCGGACGTGCCGGAGAGCCACACCGGCAAGTTCCTCACCGAGGTGCTCAAGGGCTAGCCCGAGACCCGTCGGAAAAATCTCGGAAGTTCGGTGAACCCGTTCGAACCCCCGCTCGTGTAGGTGGCGGAGGGCCGCGCGGGGAGGTGCGGCCCGCAGGGGGGAGAGGCCCCCGCGTCTCCGAGGGGGAGGGCGCGGGGGCCTTTCGCCGCACCGGGTCCGGCGCGGCTACACCACCAGGCTGAGCAGCGCGGCGACCACGAAGCCCACCACGGACAGCAGGGTCTCCACGACCGTCCAGGTCTGGAGCGTCTCCTTCACCGACAGCCCGAAGTACCGCGACACGATCCAGAACCCGCCGTCGTTGACGTGCGAGGCGATGATCGAGCCGGACGCGATCGCCATGACCACCAGCGCCAGCTGCGGCTGCGAGTAGGACTGCTCCGCGACCAGCGGCGCCACGATGCCGGTGGTGGTCACGATCGCCACGGTCGCCGAGCCCTGCGCGATCCGCATCCCGCAGCTGATCACGTAGGCCAACGCCATGACCGGGAGCCCCAGGTCCGCCAGGGAGTTCGCGAGCACCTTGCCGACGCCGGTCGCGGACAGCACCGCGCCGAAGAACCCGCCCGCGCCGACCACCAGCAGGATCATCGCCACCGGGCGCAGCGACGCCGCCGACAGCTCGGCGATCTTCTCCCGCGTCATGCCGCGCCGGAAGCCCAGCAGCCAGAACGCCAGCAGCACCGCGATGGTCAGCGCCACGGCGGGCGTGCCGAAGAACGTGAACACGCCCAGCAGCGACGAGCCCTTGGGCAGCAGGATGCTGCCGAACGTGCCCGCCAGGATCAGCACCAGCGGCACCGCGATGATGCCCAGCACCAGCGACAGCGGCGGCTCGCCCTTGGTGCTCTCGGCGCGCGCCTTCTCCGCCGCCGCCAGCATCTCCTCGGGGACCGGGATCTCCAGCCGCTTGCCGATCCACGCCGAGAACAGCACGCCGCCGACGAACCAGGACGGGATCGCCACCGCCAGGCCCATCACGATGATCCAGCCCAGGCCCACGTTCAGCAGGCCGGCCGCCGCCACGGGACCGGGGTGCGGGGGCATGAACGCGTGCATCACCGACAGGCCCGCGAGCAGCGGCATGGCGTAGAGCACGATGGAGCGCCCGGCGCGCTTGGCCGCCACGTACACCAGCGGCGCCAGCACGAAGATGCCGATGTCGAAGAACACCGGGACGCCGAAGATCAGACCGGCCAGGCCCATCGCCAGCGGCGCGCGGTTCTCGCCGAACGCCCGCAGCAGCGAGCGGGTCAGCACCTCGGCGCCCCCGGACGCCTCCAGGATCGCGCCCAGCAGCGTGCCGAGGCCGATGATGGCCGTGATGTGGCCGAGGATGCTGCCGAAGCCCTTCTCCAGCAACGAGTCCGAGGCCTTCTGCGCCGATCCGACCAGCACCTCCACCGGCAGGCCCGCGGCCAGCGCCACCAGCAGGCCGACCACGAGCAGCGCGATGAACGGCTCGACCTTCCAGCGGATGATCATCAACAGCAGCAGGGCGATGCTGAGCCCGGACAGGGTCAGCAGCCCCGCCGTCGAGTGCTGCAACCAGTCGATCACGCGTTGCTCCGGGTGTTTCGCAGGGAACGTCCGGGCAGGGCGTCGGTGCGCCTGCCCGCGTCGACGACGGGGACCCCGTTGACGACGACGTGGTGGATGCCCTCGGCGGCCTGCCGGGGGGCGTCGAACGTCGCGGTGTCCACGACGGTGTCCGGGTCGAACAGCACCAGGTCGGCCGCGCAGCCCTCGCGGACCAGACCCCGGTCGGCCAGGCGCAACCGGCGCGCGGCGCGCCCGGTCAGGTGCGCCACGCACTCCTCCAGCCCGAGCACGCCCAGCTCCCGCACGTACCGGGCGAGGTAGCGCGGGAAGGTGCCCCACGCGCGCGGGTGCGGCCGGTCGCCGACGAGCAGGCCGTCGCTGCCGCCGGTGTGCGCGGGGTGGCGCATGATCGCCCGCACGTTGTCCTCGTGGCCCACGTGCATCAGGCACGACGTGCCCAGCCGCTCGGCGACCAGCACGTCGAAGTACAGCTCGGCCGGGGGACGTCCGGCGGCGCGCGCGGAGGCGGCGACGCTGTGGCCCACCAGGTGCGCGTGCTCGGCCAGCCGCACGCCGTTGATCTCGATGGACTCCCAGTCGACCGGAACGCCGTGGCAGCCGTCCGACCCGGTCTCCTCGATCTCCACGCGCACCCGCTCGCGCGTGGCGGGATCGGTCAGCCTCGCCAGGGTCGCCTCGACGCCGCCACCGGACGCCCAGCCGGGCAGCAGCGCCGACAGGTAGGTCGCGCCCGGCAGGTACGGGTAGGTGTCCAGGGTGATGTCGACGCCGTCGGCGATCGCCGCGTCCAGCAGCGCGAGCAGCTCGCCCGCGCGGCCCTCGTTGACCGGGAAGTTCATGGTGGCGTGCGCCAGGTGCAGCGGGCAGCCGGACTCGCGCGAGAGCTCCACCACCTCCGCGTACGCCTCCAGCGCGCCCGCGCCGTAGCTGCGGTGGTGCGGGCTGTAGTAGCCGCCGCGCTCGCCGGTGACCCGGCACAGCTCGACCAGCTCCCGCGACGACGCGTACATGCCGGGCGCGTAGGTCAGCCCGGACGACAGGCCCAGCGCGCCCTCGTCCAGCGAGCGCGCCAGCACCTCCTTCATCCGGGTCAGCTCGGCCTCCGTCGCGGGCCGGTCCTCCAGGCCGACGCACAGCATCCGCAGCGTGCCCTGCGGCACCAGGTAGGCGGCGTTGACCGCGATGCCCTTGTCGAGCCGGTCCAGGTACTCGCCGACCGAGCGCCAGTCCCAGTCGAACCCGGCCGGGTCGTCGTTCCAGCCCGCGAGCTGACCGCGCAGGGCGGCGAGCACCTCGTCGTCCACCGGCGCGTAGGACAGCCCGTCCTGGCCGAGGACCTCGGTGGTCACACCCTGACTGACCTTGGCCAGATGCTCGGGGTTGGCGAGGACCTGCAGGTCGGAGTGGGAGTGCATGTCGATGAACCCCGGCG
>NZ_JBQGCX010000211.1:0-2286 GCF_052038725.1 Actinosynnema sp. | reverse complement strand
GCCTTCATGGTGACGAGGTCGACCATGCCGATGAAGTCGGACTCCGCACCGATCGGCAGCTGCATGACCAGCGGCGTCGCGCCGAGGCGGTCCACCATGGTCTGCACCGAGAAGTAGAAGTCGGCGCCCATCTTGTCCATCTTGTTGATGAAGCACATGCGGGGCACGCCGTACTTGTCGGCCTGGCGCCACACGGTCTCGGACTGGGGCTCGACGCCCTCCTTGCCGTCGAAGACGGCGACCGCACCGTCGAGCACGCGCAGGTTGCGCTCCACCTCGACGGTGAAGTCCACGTGACCGGGCGTGTCGATCAGGTTGATCTGGGTGCCCTTCCAGAAGCTGGTGACGGCGGCGGAGGTGATGGTGATCCCCCGCTCCTTCTCCTGCTCCATCCAGTCGGTGGTCGACGCGCCGTCGTGCGTCTCACCCATCTTGTGGTTGACACCCGTGTAGAACAGGATGCGCTCGGTGGTCGTCGTCTTGCCGGCATCGATGTGCGCCATGATGCCGATGTTGCGGACCTTCCTCAGGTCCGTCAGGACGTCCTGTGCCACGGTCTCTCTCTCTGCTTGGTCGAAGTGCGATCAGGGATGGCCGTCAGGCCGTCGTCACCAGCGGTAGTGGGCGAACGCCTTGTTGGCGTCGGCCATCTTGTGGGTGTCCTCGCGGCGCTTGACCGCGGCACCCAGACCGTTGCTCGCGTCGAGGATCTCGTTCATGAGGCGCTCGGTCATCGTCTTCTCGCGACGCTGACGGGAGTAGCCGACGAGCCAGCGCAGCGCGAGGGTCGTCGAGCGGTTCGGCTTGACCTCGATCGGGACCTGGTAGGTCGCACCGCCGACGCGGCGGGACTTGACCTCCAGGGCGGGCTTGACGTTGTCGAGCGCGCGCTTGAGGGTCTGCACGGGGTCGGTGCCGGTCTTGGCGCGGCAGCCCTCGAGGGCGCCGTAGACGATGCGCTCGGCGGTCGACTTCTTGCCGTCCACGAGGATCTTGTTGACGAGCTGGGTGACCAGCTGGCTGCCGTAGACCGGGTCCTGGATCAGCGGGCGCTTGGGAGCGGGGCCCTTACGAGGCATTACTTCTTCTCCTTCTTGGCGCCGTAGCGGGAGCGGGACTGGTTGCGGCCCTTGACGCCCTGGGTGTCCAGGGACCCGCGGATGATCTTGTAGCGGACGCCGGGGAGGTCCTTCACACGGCCGCCGCGGACGAGCACGATCGAGTGCTCCTGCAGGTTGTGGCCGACGCCCGGGATGTAGGCCGTGACCTCGACGCCGCTGGTGAGGCGCACGCGGGCGACCTTGCGCAGGGCGGAGTTCGGCTTCTTCGGGGTCGTGGTGTAGACGCGGGTGCAGACGCCGCGGCGCTGCGGGTTGCCCTTCAGGGCCGGGGAGTTGGTCTTCTTGACCTTGTCCTGCCGGCCCTTGCGGACGAGCTGGTTGATCGTGGGCACTGAGTCTCCGTCAGTCGTTGGTCGTGCGCTCCCCCGGCTGCCAGGCCGGGACGGCGCTCCTTGGGTTGCGCGCGTCCCCCCGCCCCCGTGCTCGGGGATGTCGGGACACGCTGCTCTCCCCTGCACTTCCCGCCGGCCCACCCGTGGTGCATGATGAGCGTTCACGGGGCGGACCGGGCGGACTGCCCGGCGAGAGGTGGGGTCGCGGTCGGCGGAGCCGGCCGCGAGCATGCGGGACCTAGCCCGCACACGGCTCTCCAGACTACCGGCAGGCGCCGCGTCCGGCCAAATCCCGGCTCCGGCCCACCTCCCGCACCGCTCCCCCGGCACGGCGGAAGGGGGCGGGCCGACCGGAGACCCGGCCTGCCCGCCCCCTTCTGCGGAGGCGCTGCGCGTCAGTAGCGCTCGTCGACCGGCAGGTCGTCGAGGCGCACGGCCTCGCCGCTGCCCTGGCCGAACGCGCCGGCGTAGTCGAAGTCGTCGTACACGGGCACGGCGTAGGCCTCGGCCTTGGCCTCCTCGGTCGGCTCGACCGTGAGGTTGCGGTAGCGGGTCAGACCCGTGCCGGCCGGGATCAGCTTGCCCAGGATGACGTTCTCCTTCAGGCCGAGCAGCGGGTCGCTCTTGGCCTCCATCGCAGCCTCGGTGAGGACGCGGGTGGTCTCCTGGAAGGAGGCCGCGGAGAGCCACGAGTCGGTCGCCAGCGAGGCCTTGGTGATGCCCATGAGCTCCGGGCGGCCGGAGGCGGGACGACCGCCCTCGGAGACGACGCGACGGTTCTCGGTCTCGAAGCGGCCGCGCTCGACGAGCGTGCCCGGGAGCAGCTCGGCGTC
>NZ_JBQGCX010000210.1:0-4939 GCF_052038725.1 Actinosynnema sp. | reverse complement strand
TGGCCGCTGAAGTCGAGCAGCTCCACCGCCTCGGCGGGCACCGGCAGCGCCAGGTTCAGCGCGTCCACGGTGAACACCGAGCCGCCGGTGTTCGTCACCCGCGCGCGCTGCCGCACCACGCCGGACGGCAGCAGTTCGACGACCACCTCCGCGCCCAGCCCGGCGGTCTCGTCCGCGGCGCGCACGACCACGCCGTCCCCGGAGGCGTCCACCGCGGTCACCCGGAAGGCCACCGAGAAGTCCGCGCCCTCCCGGTGCCCGACGAGGCCGGGGGTGCCGAGCCAGCCCGCCGACTGCTCGGGCAGCACGGACACCTCCACGTGCCCGTCCACCGAGTTGCCGATGGGCTGGCGCAGCGACAGCAGCCGCAGCGACTCCAGGTCGGGGTCGGGCCCCAGGTCCGCGCCCCAGTGCAGCACGCGGGGGAGGGTCCCTCCGGTCAGGTCGAGCACCAGGCTCACGCCCGCGGCGCGCAGGTGCCTCAGGTCCGCCACTGTGGTCTCTCCTCTGGCGAGTTACGTCGTTGACTTACTTTAGTTGGCGGCGTAAGAATCGCCAGGCTCTTGCTCACCAGCACGCGACACCACCACCGCCGGGAATGGAGTACCTCATGATCCGCCGAACGGTTCACGACGGGTGGCATTTGCGCGCGGTGGGCGGACCCGTGCCCGAGCACCTCGCGGACGCGACCACGCCCGCCGAGGTCCCCGGCAGCGCCCACCTCGACCTCCTGCGCGCCGGGCTGATCCCCGACCCGTACCTGGACCGGAACGAGGCGGAGCTGGCCTGGGCGCACCGGGCGCGGTGGCGCTACGCGACGGTCCTCACCTCGGAGGCCGCGCGCGCCGGCGAGAAGGTGGAACTGGTCTTCGACGGCCTGGACACGGTGGCGACCGTCCTGCTCAACGGGCGCCCCCTCGGCTCCACCGCCAACATGCACCGAAGCTACCGCTTCGACGTCCGCGACGTGCTCAGGGACGGCGAGAACGACCTGGTGGTGGAGTTCGACTCCGCCCTGGAGCACGCCGAGCGGACCCAGGCCGAGCTGGGCGAGCGCCCCCGCGCCTACCCGCACCCGTTCAACGCGGTCCGCAAGATGGCCTGCTCGTTCGGCTGGGACTGGGGCCCCGACCTGCAGACCGCGGGCATCTGGAAGCCGGTCCGCCTGGAGCGCTGGACCGGCGCCCGGCTCGCCGAGGTCCGACCGCTGGTCACCGTCGACCCGGACGGGACCGGCCGCGTCGAGGTCCACGTCCGGCTCGACCGCGCGGGCGACGCCCCCAGCCTGCTCACCGCCCGCGTCGGCGACCACGAGCAGCGCGCCACCGTCGACGGCGACACCGCGGTGCTCACCGTCCTGGTCCCGGACGCCCCGCTGTGGTGGCCGGTCGGCTACGGGCAGCAACCGCTGTTCGACCTGGAGGTCGTCGCCGAGTCGGGCGACGAGCGCGACACCTTCACCCGCCGCATCGGCTTCCGCACCATCACCGTCGACACCGAGCCCGACGCCGACGGCACCCCGTTCACCTTCGTCGTCAACGGCGAGCGGGTCTTCGCCAAGGGAGCCAACTGGATCCCCGACGACCACTTCCTCACCCGCGTCACCCGCGACCGCCTCGCCCGCCGCGTCGACCAGGCCCTCGCCGCGAACCTCAACCTGCTGCGGATCTGGGGCGGCGGGATCTACGAGACCGAGGACTTCTACGACGTCTGCGACGAGCGCGGCGTCCTGGTCTGGCAGGACTTCCCGTTCGCCTGCGCCGCCTACGCCGAAGAAGGCGAGCTGCGCGCCGAGGTCGAGGCCGAGGCCCGCGAGAACGTCGCCCGCCTCACCCCGCACGCCTCGCTCGCGCTGTGGAACGGCAACAACGAGAACCTCTGGGGCCACGAGGACTGGGGCTGGAAGGAGCAGCTGGGCGAGCGCACCTGGGGCCTGGGCTACTACACCGACCTGCTGCCCGCGATCGTCGCCGAGCTCGACCCGACCCGCCCCTACTCGCCCGGCAGCCCGTACAGCCCCGGCGAGGTCCACCCCAACGACCAGGGCCACGCCACCCGCCACGAGTGGGAGGTGTGGAACCGCGTCGACTACACCCGCTACCGCGACCACGCGCCCCGCTTCTGCGCCGAGTTCGGCTTCCAGGGCCCGCCCACCTGGCGCACCCTCACCGACTGGGTGCACGAGGCCGACGGCCCCCTGACCCCCTCCTCGCCCGCGTTCCTGCTGCACCAGAAGGCCGAGGACGGCAACGGCAAGCTCGACCGGGGCATGGAGCCGCACCTGCCGGTCCCCGAGTCCTTCGAGGACTGGCACCGGGCCGCCCCGCTCAACCAGGCCCGCGCGGTCGCGTTCGGCGTCGAGCACTTCCGCTCGCACTGGCCGCGCACGGCGGGCGCGGTCGTGTGGCAGCTCAACGACTGCGGGCCGGTCACCTCCTGGGCCGCCGTCGACGGCGAGGGCCGGGAGAAGCCGCTGTTCCACGCGCTCAAGCACGCGTTCGCGCCCCGGCTGCTGACCGCCCAGCCGCGCGACGGCCGCACCGCCGTCGTCGCGGTCAACGACACCGCCGAGCCCTGGGACGAGGACCTGGTGGTCCGCCGGATCTCGTTCGACGGGCACGAGCTGGCGACGACTACACTGCGGCTCGGGGTCGCCGCCCGCTCCACGTCCGTGGTCGAGCTGCCGGAGTCCCTGCTGTCAGCGGACAACCGGGAGGCCGAGGTCGTGGTAGCCACCGCGGGTGGGGTGCGCGCGCTGCACCTGTTCGCCGAGGACCGCGACGCCGCGCTCGACCCGTCCCCGCTCACCGCCACCGCGCACCGCGTCGACGGCGGCTACCGGGTCGAGGTCACCGCCACCGCGCTCGCCCGCGACGTCGCGCTGCTGGTGGACAAGGCCGCGCCCGACGCGCGCGTGGACGACCAGCTCGTCACCCTGCTCCCCGGCGAGCGGCACGCCTTCCACGTCACCACCTCCGCCGACCTGGACCCGGCCGCGCTGACCGACCCGCGCGTGCTGCGAACGGCCAACGCCCTGGTGGGTCGTTGACCGGAACACCCGGCACGACCGGTGGGGCGTCGACGGGCGCGGTCGGCCTGGTGCTCGCCAGGCCGACCCGCCTGCTCGGCGTCGAACCGTTCTTCATGGAGTTCATCGCGGGCATCGAGGAGCGGCTGGCCGAGCGCGAGCTGTCGGTGCTGCTGCACGTGGTGTCCACCCAGGACGCCGAGATCGCCGCCTACCGCAGGTGGGCCGCGCGCGGGCTGGTGGACGCGGTGGTCGTGGTCAACCGCACCGAGGACGACCGCCGACCCGCCGTGCTGCGCGAGGTCGGCCTGCCCGCCGTGCTCGTCGGCGAGCCCGACGGCGACCTCCCCGCGGTGCGCACCGACGACACCGCCCCGGTCCGGGCCGCGCTGGAGCACCTGGTCGCCGCAGGCCACCGGGCCATCGCCCGCGTCACCGGCCCCTCGGGGCTGCTGCACACCCAGGCGCGCACCACCGCGCTGCTGGCGGCCTGCGCCGAGCACGGCGTCGCCCCCGTTGTGGTCGAGGGCGACTACTCGGAGGAGTCCGGCGCGAAGCTCACCGCCGCCCTGCTGGAGCTGGACGAGCCGCCCACGGCCGTCCTCTACGACAACGACGTCATGGCCGTCGCAGGCCTCGGCGCGGCCAAGGAGCGCGGTGTCGACGTGCCCGGCGGGCTGGGCATCATCGCCTGGGACGACTCGACCCTGTGCCGCCTCGCCTCACCCGCGCTCACCACGATGAGCGTCGACGTCCACCGGTTCGGCGAGCTCGTCGCCGAGTCGGTGCTGGAGCTGATCGCGGGCGGCCCGGTGGCCGACCGCTGGTCGCCTGCGGCCGTCCTGGTCGCCAGGGAGAGCACGAAAGCCAGCCCCGCATAGGAGAACCATGTCCTACCTGCCGTCGTCGGACCGGTACGAGCGGATGCCCTACAGGCGGGTCGGCCGCAGCGGGCTCAAGCTGCCCGCCGTGTCGCTCGGCCTGTGGCACAACTTCGGCGACGACAAGGGGTTGGAGACCCAGCGCGCCATCCTGCGCCGGGCCTTCGACCTCGGCGTGACGCACTTCGACCTGGCCAACAACTACGGCCCGCCGCCCGGCTCGGCCGAGCGCAACTTCGGGGTGCTGTTCGGCCAGGACCTGGCCGCGCACCGCGACGAGATCATCATTTCCACCAAGGCCGGCTACACCATGTGGGACGGCCCGTACGGCGACTTCGGCTCCCGCAAGTACCTGCTGTCCTCGCTGGACCAGTCGCTCAGCCGCATGAAGCTCGACCACGTCGACGTCTTCTACCACCACCGCCCGGACCCCGAGACCCCCATCGAGGAGTCCATGGGCGCGCTGGACCACGCGGTCCGCTCCGGCAAGGCGCTGTACGCGGGCATCTCCAACTACTCCGCCGAGCAGACCGCCGAGGCCGCGCGGGTGCTGCGCGAGCTGGGCACGCCGCTGCTCATCCACCAGCCCTCGTACTCGATGTTCAACCGGTGGACCGAGGACGGCCTGTTCGACGTGCTCGACGAGGTCGGCGCGGGCAGCATCGCGTTCTCCCCGCTGGCGCAGGGGCTGCTGACCAACCGGTACCTGGGCGGCGTCCCCGAGGGCTCGCGGGCGGCGGGCAGTAGCCCGTTCCTCAAGTCCGACGCCATCACCGAGGAGAAGCTGGACAGGGTCAGGGCGCTCAACGCGCTCGCCGAGGGCCGGGGCCAGACCCTGGCGCAGCTGGCGATCGCGTGGGTGCTGCGCAACGCCACGTCCGCGCTGGTCGGGGCGAGCAGCCCGGAGCAGCTGGCGGACAACGTGGCCGCGGTGGGGAACCTGGAGCTGACCGCCGACGAGCTGGCCGAGATCGAGAAGCACCTCTGACGGGGCGGGCGCGGGGGTCGGCACGGCCCCCGCGCCCCGCGC
>NZ_JBQGCX010000209.1:0-1869 GCF_052038725.1 Actinosynnema sp. | reverse complement strand
CCCGACCGGCCAGGCCGCGGCGCCGCCGGTGGGGGCGTCGGTGGCCTGCGCGGCGGGGATCGGGGTGGGTGGGGCGTCGGTCGGGGACGTGGCGGGGGGCGTGGAGCCCTCCGAAGGGGCCGCGCTCCCGGAGGGGGTGGCGCTCCCGGCGGCGGCCGGTGCGGAGGAGTCCGAGGTGGGCGCGCCGGGCGCCGGGGTGTCGGGCGCGGGAGGTGCGGCCTGGGTGGTCCCCTGGGAGCCCGGCTGCGCGGCGGGGGGCGCGGGTTGGGGGAGTTGCGGCTGCGGTGGGGCCGGTTGCTGGGGCTGGGGTTGGGGTTGCGGGGCGGGGGGTGCGGGTGGGGCGAGCGCGGGTGGGCTGCCCGCGCCGAACGACCAGCCCTCCACGCTGCCCGGAGCCGGGTTGTAGGAGCCCGCGCCCGAGGAGCTGTAGGTCCACGAGCCGCCCGCCGGGGCGTGCCAGTACGACCAGTAGGCCGAGGCCGGAGCGCCGTTGCACGGGCTGGGCAGCGCGGAGATCTGGCAGACCAGGCCCGGCTGGCGGGGCACGTAGGCGTGCGGGAAACCGGCGGAGTTCAGCGCGGCGATCCCGCTGGCCGGGTCGCCCGGCGCGCAGCCGGTGCGGACACCGCCCAGCGCGCCGAAGTCGACCACCACGGTCACGCCGTCGCAGGCGGCGGCCGACGCGGGCGCCGGGACCAGCGCGGTCCACAGCAGGGCCAGCGCCGTGGCCAGGCAGGCGCCGGGCCGACCGGTCGCGCGCCGTGCCGCCGCCCCGGTCACCGGGTGCGCCTGCGCGACGCCACCAGCGCCAGCGCGCCCGACACCAGCATCAGCGCGCCGATCGCCAGCACCGGCGCGATGTTCGCGCCCGTGTTCGCCAGCGCCACCGACTGCCTCCCGGTCACGACCACCGCCGCCGGGGACGTGGTGGTCGGCGCGGTCGCGGCGGGCGTGGAGGTGGTGGTCGGCGCGGTGGTGGTGGTCGTGGAGGTGGTGGTCGGGCCGGTGGTGGTCGTCGGGGGCTGCGCGTCGCACTTCAGGGTCGGCGCGCCCGCGTTGTCGGCGGCCTTCAGCGTGGTCAGGCCGACGCCCGCCACGCCCAGCACGGCCTGCGCCGTCGCGCGCGTCGCGGTGGCCGCGTCGAAACCGGTGGAGTCGTACGCGCTCGCGCCCCGGTTCGCCTCGGCGCCGGAGCAGCCCACCTGGAGGCCGGTCAGGAACGCCACCGCCCTGTCGGCCGCCGCCCCGCGACCGCCGACGCGCAGCGCCTGCGCGGCCAGGCCGGTGCTGTTCGCGTTCGGCTTCGGGGCCGGGCTGAGATCCGCGAACCCGCCGTTCGCGCCCTGCGCGGAGGTCAACCAGTCCAGGGCCTTCCCGGCCTCGGTGGCCCTGCCGGTCGCGAGCAGCGCCTGCGCCGCGTACCCGGTGGTGTCCACGTCCGACTCGCAGGTGGCCTGCTCCAGCTTCTGCGGGAACCCGCCGTCCGCGCACGCCTGGCCCACCAGGTAGTCCACCGCAGCCTACGGCGCGGAGCCGTGGCGCTCCAGCGCGATCACGGCGAGGGACTGGGTGATGCCGTTGCTGAAGTCCCCGAACTGCGACTGGTCGCTGAACCGGCCGGACGGGGCCTGCCGCGCGAGCAGCCGGGTGATCAGGTCGACCCCGCCGAACGCGGTCGGGTCGACGCCCTGGACCTGGGCGAGCAGCGCGACCTTCGCGTGCGCGCCCGCGTACGACTCGGCGGTGCCGTCGCCGAGGTACTGCGGCAGGTTCTCCGGCCTCGCCAGCCACGCGGTGGCCTTGGCCCCGCTGTCCCGCCCGACCCCGGCCGCCGCGAACGCGAGCACCGCGTCCGCCGTCAGCCCGTGC
>NZ_JBQGCX010000208.1:0-6843 GCF_052038725.1 Actinosynnema sp. | reverse complement strand
GGTCGTGCTGGCCCCGGACGCGACCGTGGCCGAGGCGCTGGCCCACGTGCGCAACGCCGACCTGACGCCCGCGCTGGCCAGCATGGTGTTCGTGTGCAGGCCGCCGACCGCGACCCCCACCGGCCGCTACCTGGGCTGCGCGCACATCCAGCGGCTGCTGCGCGAACCCCCGTCCGACCTGGTGGCCGGGGTGCTCGACACGGATCTGCCGACGCTGCCGCCTGGCGCGAAGCTGGGCGAGGTGACGCGGTACTTCGCGGCGTACAACCTGGTGTGCGGGCCGGTCGTGGACGAGGCGGACCACCTGCTGGGCGCGGTGACCGTGGACGACGTCCTGGACCACCTGCTGCCGGACAACTGGCGGGAGACGGGGCTGACCCATGCCTGAGCCACAGGGACGGCGGCGGCTGGACCAGCCGCGCTCGGCGGGCCGGTTCCGGCTGTCGGTGGACCCGGACGCGTTCGGCAGGCTGTCCGAGCGGCTGGCCAGGTTCCTCGGGACGGGCACGTTCCTGTTCTGGCAGACCATCATCGTGGTCGCGTGGATCGCGGTGAACCTGCTCGCGGTGTCGCTGCGCTGGGACCCGTACCCGTTCATCCTGCTGAACCTGGCGTTCTCCACCCAGGCCGCGTACGCCGCGCCGCTGATCCTGCTGGCGCAGAACCGGCAGGACGACCGGGACCGGGTGTCGCTGGAGGAGGACCGGCGGCGGGCCGAGCAGACCAAGGCAGACACCGAGTACCTGGCGCGGGAGCTGGCAGCGCTGCGGATCGCGGTGGGCGAGGTCGCGACGCGGGACTTCCTGCGCGGCGAGCTGGACCGGGTGTTCCGCGAGGGCGGGAAGAAGAGCGGGAAGTCGAAGAAGCAGCGCGAGGAGCGGGACGGCGACGAGCGGGAGCCGGGCGGGGGCCGCGAGGGCGGGAGCGGGGGCCGCGAGGGCGGCGGCAGGCTGGACGGCCCGAGGTTGGACGACGTCCGGTCGTAGCGCTCAGCCGTCCGCGCTCAGCCGTCCGCGAGCTTCTCGCAGATCCGCTGGAAGTCCGCCAGGTCCTCGCCGTCGAGCGCGTCCGCGAAGTGCCTGGCCACCCCGCGCAGGTGCGTCCCGGACGCGCCGCGCAGCCGGTCCAGCCCGGTCTCGGTGAGCACCGCGACCACCCCGCGCCCGTCCCCGTCGACCCGCTCGCGCAGCACCAGCCCGGACCGCTCCAGCCGGTCCACCAGCCGGGTCACGCCGGAGCGGGACAGCAGCACGGCGTCGGCCAGCTCGGTCATCCGCATCCGGCGGTCCGGGCGCTCGGCGAGCTGCACCAGCACGTCGTACGAGGCCAGGGTGAGCCGCTGGTCCAGGACCAGCTCGGCCTCCAGGGTGCGGGTGAGCCTGGCGTGGGCCCTGAGGAACGAGCGCCACACCACCAGCTCGTCGCGGGTCGGCGCGCGTCTGGTCGGGCCGGTGTCGGACACGGGAGCCGATGTTACGGAAAGCACGCGGCCGATCGCTCTCGCCCCGAGCCGCGCCCCGACCAGGCGGTAACTTAGAAGGACCAGGGCCGCCCGTAGCATGGCTGGTCCCGAACCGCAGTCCACCCCCGTGAGGCGATCTTGACCACCACACAGCCCGTGCCCAGCACCGCCGACGTCCAGAAGGCGCTGGCCGGTGTGCAGGACCCCGAGATCCGGCGGCCCATCACCGAGCTGGGCATGGTCAAGGACGTGTCGGTCTCCCCGGACGGGAAGGTCGACGTCGCCGTCTACCTGACCGTGTCCGGCTGCCCGATGCGCGACAGGATCACCGCCGACGTGACGTCCGCGGTGTCGGCGCTGCCCGGCGTGACCTCGGTGGCGGTCGAGCTGGACGTGATGAGCGACGCGCAGCGCACCGAGCTGCGCAAGACCCTGCGCGGCGGGGTGGACGAGCCGGTGATCCCGTTCGCCCAGCCCGGTTCGATGACCAGGGTGTACTGCGTGGCCTCCGGCAAGGGCGGGGTCGGCAAGTCCTCGGTCACGGTCAACCTCGCGGTGGCGATGGCCGCGCGCGGCCTGTCGGTCGGCGTGGTCGACGCGGACATCTACGGGCACTCGATCCCGAGGATGCTCGGCACCGAGGACCGGCCCACCCAGGTCGAGAAGATGATCATGCCGCCGCAGTCGCACGGCGTGAAGCTGATCTCCATCGGCATGTTCACCCCCGGCAACACCCCGGTGGTCTGGCGCGGCCCGATGCTGCACCGGGCGCTCCAGCAGTTCCTCGCGGACGTGTTCTGGGGCGACCTGGACGTGCTGCTGCTCGACCTGCCGCCGGGCACCGGCGACATCGCGATCTCGGTGGCCCAGCTGGTGCCGAACGCCGAGATCCTGGTCGTGACGACCCCGCAGCAGGCTGCCGCCGAGGTCGCCGAGCGGGCCGGGTCGATCGCGCTGCAGACGCGGCAGCGGATCGCGGGCGTCATCGAGAACATGTCGTGGCTGGAGCTGCCGGACGGCACCAGGGTCGACGTGTTCGGCTCCGGCGGCGGGCAGGCCGTGGCCGACTCGCTGACCAAGGCGGTGGGCGCGGACGTGCCGCTGCTCGGCCAGGTGCCGCTGGACCCGAGGCTGCGCGAGCAGGGCGACGCGGGCACGCCGATCGTCCTGGCGGAGCCGGGCTCGGCGGCCGGGCAGGTGCTGACCGAGGTGGCCGGGAAGCTGTCGACGCGCTCGCGCGGGCTGGCGGGCAGGCTGCTCAGCGTCTCCCCCGCCGGGCGCTAGCCCCGAGGACCCGGCCTGGGGCCGGGAAGCCCCCTGGAACGCCCGAGAGCCGCTCTCCCCGAGGGGAGGGCGGCTCTCGTCGACCACGGGGCGTCAGGGGTCCAGCGGGGCGCTCAGGCCGCGCGGGGCGGCGCGTCGCTCAGGTCGCGTCCGGGTCGTACGGCGGGCGCTCGTTGTGCGCGAGGGGCCGCTGCGGCGGCGGGGCCTGCTCGGTCGGGACGGGCGGGTAGCCGGTCGACGGGTGGCCGTTCGGCTTCTCGTCGGGCTGGTCGTCCCACAGGTGCTTGGTGATGGCCTGCCGGGGGTTGAAGTTCCGCAGCTCCCGCAGGTCCTCCAGCGGCTTGCGGATCTGCTCGAACTCCGGGCCCATCTCGTTCTTGAGCTGCTCGCGCGCGCCGGTCGCGTACTCCTTGACCTGGCGGATGGTCCGCCCCAGCCAGGCGGCGGCGTCCGGCAGCCGCTCCGGGCCCAGGATGAACAGGCCGGCCAGCACCAGCACCAGCAGCTCGCTGAATCCGACGTTCTCGAACACCTCGCGCCCTTCCGCAGACCGACCGCTCCCAGCGTAGCCGCACCGGCGCGGGGAACCGCGTGCTCCGTCGGCCCCATCGCGCTGGGCCGCCGGAGCGCCGCGGGAACCCGGTCAGTCGGAGCGGAGGGTGACCTGGAGGGTCAGCTCGCGGCCCTGCCTGGCCAGCACCACCGGCACCGTCTCGCCGATCTCGTGCTCGCGCACCGCCACGGTGAACTCGGCCGCGTTGCGCACCAGCCGGTCGCCGACCTTGGTGATGACGTCGTTCTCCACGATCCCCGCCGCCGCCGCCGCGCCGTCGGCGGGCACGTTCTGCACCCGCGCGCCCTCGGCGGTCTCGGCGGACACCGAGTTCACGTTGACGTTCATGTCGGCGTGCTTGACCTGGCCCTCGCGGATCAGCTCCTGGGAGACCCGGCGGGCGTAGTTGCCGGAGATCGCGAAGCCGAGGCCGACCGAGCCGCCGGTCTCGGTGCGGATGGAGGAGTTGATGCCGACCAGCGCGCCGGAGGAGTCGACCAGGGCGCCGCCGGAGTTGCCGGGGTTGATCGCCGCGTCGGTCTGGATCGCGTCGTAGGTGACGGCCGGGCCGCCGTTCTCGCCCGCCGCGGTGACCGGGCGGTTGAGTGCGCTGACGATGCCCTCGGTGACCGTGTTGGACAGCGACAGCGGCGAGCCGATCGCCAGCACCGTGTCGCCGACCTGCAGGTCGTCCGAGTTCCCGAACTGGATGACGGTCGGGTTGGTCACCTCGACCTTGATCACGGCCAGGTCGGTCTTGGAGTCGCGGCCGACCACGCGGGCGGTGGCGCGCTTGCCGTCGGTGAACACGACGGTCAGCTTCGCGGAGCTGTCCTGCACGGCCGGGGCGACCACGTGGTCGTTGGTGAGGACGTAGCCCGCGCCGTCGATGACGACGCCGGAGCCGACGCCCGCGATGCTGGCGCCCTTGAACTCGATCGACACCACGCCGGGCGTGACCCGGCTGGCCACGTCCGCGACCGAGCCGACCGGGCGCTCCTTGGCCGTCTTGACCTCGGCGAGGGTGACGCTGCCGTCGGTGAGCGGGTTGCCCACGCGGCCGAGCGCCCAGCCAACGAGCCCGCCCGCGCTGCCCACGGCGAGCACGACGACGAGCAGCAGCGCGAGGGCGGTGGGCTTGACGCGCCTGCCGAACAGCAGCTCGGGCACGCTCAGCTGCGGGCCGGGGGTCGCCGGGGCGTCGGCGGGCTTGGCCGGGTCCTCGCCGACGGCGGGCGGGCCGAGGACGGCGCTCGCGCCCGGATCGCGCCAGGCGTCGCCCGCGGGCTCGCCCTCCCAGAAGACCGGCTCGACCTCGGGCTCACCGGAGGCGTCCAGGTTCGGCGGGCGCTGCAGGCGGGTGCCGCCCTCGCCGGGCGGGCGGCCGAACGCGCTGCTCAGCGCCTCGGGCGTGGGCGGGGCGAGGGTGACGGGCTGCTGCGGGGCCTGGGCGCGGCCCGCGAACGCGCCGTCGACGCCGTGCGGGCGGCCGAAGGCGGTGCTGAGGGTCGGGTCGACGGGCGGGCGCTCCAGCGGTCGCGGCGCGAGCCTGCGGTGGCCGCCGTCGTCCACACCGGACACGGGCGTCGGGGGCCGTTGGCCGTTGCCCTGCTCCAGCTCGCTCATCGCTCCCCGAACGTTGCCGTGCGTGCGTTGCGGGGCCATCGTGCCCGGTCTGCGGTGAAGTTGCCGTTCAGCGGGTGAACCGCTGGTGGGAGACCGCTCGGAGGGGGTCCGCGCCGTCGTCGACGGGCAGCGGCGGGACCGTCGTCATCGCGGGCGCGACGGCCGGGGTCGGCACGGGGACGGTGCCCTGCGCGGGCTGGGGGGCGCTGTCGTCACCGCCGGGGACGACGAGCGCCAGCGCGCCGAGCATCAGGCCCGACACCACCACGCCCGCGCCCTGCCTGGCCCTGCTGCCGAAGCGCCCGCCTGAGCCGATGCGGGCGCCCGTCCCGAAAGGGCGGGACTGGCCGAGCGCGGGGCCGGAGCCGAACGCGGTGGGCTGGTGGCCGGTGGCGCGCTGGGGGCGCTGGACGGTGACGAGCTGGCCGTCCTCGGTGACGGCGAGGCCGTCGGGGGCGCTGGGGAGGTCGACCTCCTGCGGGATCGCGCCCAGCCTGGCCAGCAGGCCCGCGGGCGCGCACGGGGTGGTCGCCGATCGCACGGCGGACCTGGCCTGCTGCTGCGAGTACGCCTCGGCGGCGCAGAACGGGCACGCCGCCAGGTGCGCGGAGGCCCGGCTGTGGGCCGAGGCCGACAGCTCGCCGTCGACGAAGGCGACGACGGCGTCGGGCAGCAGGTGCTGCTCGGGCAGTCCCCAACCTCGCAGATCGGTCACGCGTCCTCCCGCTGCTGTGCCCGGCGCCGCTCGAGCGCGACCCGGAGGGCCTGGCGACCCCGGTGAATCCTGCTCCTCACCGTACCCAGCTTCACCCCGAGGGTGGCGCCGATCTCCTCGAACGACAGCCCTTCCACGTCGCAGAGCACCACGGCGGCCCGGAACTCCGGGGGCAGCTCGTCCAGCGCGGCCTGCAGGTCGGGGTCGAGGTGGGTCTCGGTGTAGACCTGCTCGGGGCTGGGGTCGTCGCCCGCGAGCCGGTCGGTGTCCTCGGGCAGGCCCTCCATGCGCAGCCGCGAGCGGCGGCGGGCCATGTCCAGGAACAGGTTCGTGGTGATGCGGTGCAGCCAGCCCTCGAACGTGCCCGGCTTGTACGACGCCAGGGAGCGGAACACCCGGATGAAGGTCTCCTGGGTGAGGTCCTCGGCGTCGTGCTGGTTGCCCGTCAGTCGGTAGGCCAGCCGGTACACCCGGTCGGCGTGCTCGCGCACGACCTCGTCCCACGTGGGCGGGGTCCACTCGACCTCGTCGATGGTGGCGGTGGGCGCGGTTGCGGCGGCGTTGATCGGCTGGGTTCGCATCGGGCGGTGTGGCACCTCCAGTGGGCGGGCTGCCCTGTGCACGGTCCAACGGCGGTGGTGGCCCGCGTGTTCCCGTGAGTCCTGCTTGGCTGCGTCGGTGGTTCGGTGGTGATCGGGTGCTGTGGGTGGTCGCCGGCGGGTGGTCGCTGAGCTGTGGGGACGGCTCGGTGTCCGGTGTTGGCACCAGCGTGCCGGTCCCGCTTATAACTCTCGTGAGAACGGGCTGAGAGCAGCCTGAGAAACACCCGGCTCGGGGCCGGCGTACCCCCGCGAGGGGGAATCGACACCTCGACCTCTGTCGCCTCCACCACGTCCGAGCGGGCGAAAGGCGGGGATCGTCGAACGATCCCCGCCCTGTTCGCCGTGAGCGATCAGCCGGTCGCCGGGTTCGCCGAAACGGCCGCGGCCGGGCGACCACGCCCCTAAGGTCATCACCGTCCGCGCACGGGTGACCGCGCGCGGGCGCGGGCGAGGGGGCTTCTCCAACGGGTCCCCACCGACGCGGGCGCCGGCCGACGGCCGCCCCCCGCCGACCTGACCCAGCCGTGGCGGCCCCTCGCCCGCCCCCTTCAGTCCAGGTGCGCCGTCACGCCCTTGCCGAGCACGGTCACGCCGCCCGCGC
>NZ_JBQGCX010000207.1:0-8938 GCF_052038725.1 Actinosynnema sp. | reverse complement strand
CCGGTCGCCTCGTCGCCCTCGAGCTTCAGGCCCGCGAAGGCGGCCTCGGCGGCCTGGAGCAGCGCGACGCCGCCACCGGCGACGATGCCCTCCTCGACGGCGGCCTTGGCGTTGCGCACCGCGTCCTCGATGCGGTGCTTGCGCTCCTTGAGCTCCACCTCGGTGGCGGCGCCGGCCTTGATGACCGCGACACCACCGGCGAGCTTGGCCAGGCGCTCCTGGAGCTTCTCGCGGTCGTAGTCCGAGTCCGACTTCTCGATCTCGGCGCGGATCTGGTTGACGCGGCCCTGGATCTGCTCGGCGTCACCGGAGCCCTCGACCACGGTGGTCTCGTCCTTGGTGACGACGACCTTGCGGGCCTTGCCCAGCAGGGACAGGTCCGCGGTGTCCAGCTTGAGGCCGACGTCCTCGGTGATGACCTGGCCGCCGGTCAGGATCGCGATGTCCTGCAGGATGGCCTTGCGGCGGTCGCCGAAGCCGGGCGCCTTGACGGCGACGGACTTGAAGGTGCCGCGGATCTTGTTGACCACCAGGGTCGCCAGGGCCTCGCCCTCGACGTCCTCGGAGATGATCAGCAGCGGCTTGCCGCTCTGCATGACCTTCTCGAGCAGCGGCAGCAGGTCCTTGACCGAGGCGATCTTGGAGCCGTAGAGGAGGATGTACGGGTCCTCCAGCACGGCCTCCTGGCGCTCCGGGTCGGAGACGAAGTAGCCGGAGATGTAGCCCTTGTCGAAGCGCATGCCCTCGGTGAGCTCGAGCTCGAGCCCGAGAGCGTTGCTCTCCTCGACGGTGATGACGCCTTCCTTGCCGACCTTGTCCATGGCCTCGGCGATGAGCTCGCCGATGGTCGAGTCGCCCGCGGAGATGGACGCCGTGGCGGCGATCTGCTCCTTGGTCTCGACCTCCTTGGCGGTCTTCAGCAGCTGCTCCGTGACGGCCTCGACGGCCTTCTCGATGCCGCGCTTGAGGCCCAGCGGGTTGGCGCCCGCGGCCACGTTGCGCAGGCCCTCGCGGACCAGGGCCTGGGCGAGCACGGTGGCGGTCGTGGTGCCGTCACCCGCGACGTCGTCGGTCTTCTTCGCCACTTCCTTGACGAGCTCGGCCCCGATCTTCTCCCACGGGTCCTCGAGCTCGATCTCCTTGGCGATGGAGACGCCGTCGTTGGTGATCGTCGGCGCACCCCACTTCTTCTCGAGCACGACGTTGCGGCCCTTGGGACCCAGCGTCACCTTGACGGCGTCCGCGAGGATGTTCATGCCTCGCTCAAGACCGCGGCGGGCATCCTCGTCGAAGGCGATCATCTTGGCCATTGCGGTGTGTTCCTCCGCCTGATTGCGTACTGGGGACCACTGCGGGCGTGCGCCCGCAGCGGAACACGGTGCTTCGGCCAGGACATCGGTGCCCGCGACGGACGACCCCGCCCCCGGAGGGGCTCGGCCTCACCGTCCCAGCCTGCTTGTGCTGGCACTCAGCAGTGCCGAGTGCCAGGTTCGTGTTTAGCACTCACCACCCGAGAGTGCAAGAACCGCAGCTCAGGGAGAGGCGTCTATCAGGCGGACGGGGGAACGGACGGCGACTGGGCGTCACCGATCACGGCGGACGGGGCCCCGGCGGCACCCGGCAGTGCGGACGACGGCAGCGCCGACGACCGCAGCGCCGACGACGGCAGGGCCTGCCCCGGCGCGGCCGGGCCGGACGACGCGGGCAGGCTCGACGGCGGCGCGGTCGGCTCGTCCTCGGGCTTGAGGACCAGCACCAGGATGACGATCAGCACCACCGCGATCGCCCCCGCGAGCGCGGGCACGAACCAGGCGGGCCGGGGCTGCTTGGTGTCCGAGAACGCGCTCACCCCGACCGGCGTCGGCGGGCGCAGCCGGACCGGCTCCGACGGCGGGTACTGCTGCTGGTGCTGCTGCGGGTAGCCGGGGCGCTGCGGGTAGCCGCCCTGCTGGGCCGGGAAGCCGCCGCTGGCCGGGCCCGCGTGCGGCTGGCCGACGTGCTGCTGCGGGGCAGGCGCGCCCGCCGGGCGGGGCGGGGTGGTCTGCTGCGCGGCCGGGCCGAGCGCGGCGGTGACGGCGGTGATGAACTCGTGGCAGGTCGCGAACCGCTGCGCCGGGTCCTTCGAGGTGCCCTTGCGCAGCACGTCGTCCACGGCGGGCGGCAGCGACACCAGCGAGGTGATCGGCGGGATCTCCGAGCCGAGGTGGCCCTGGATGACGTCCTGCACGCCGCCCTGGAACGGCGGGCGGCCGGTCAGGCAGGCGAACACCATGCAGGCCAGCGCGTACTGGTCCGTGCGGCCGTCCAGCGGCTCGCCGCGCAGGTGCTCGGGCGCGGCGTAGGTGGGCGAGCCGAGGAAGTCGCCGGTGCGGGTGCGGTGGCCGGTCGCGCCGCGCCGGGTCAGGCCGAAGTCGGCCAGGTACACGTGCTCGCGGGTGGCCTCCTTCGTGGTGACCAGCACGTTCGCCGGCTTCACGTCGAGGTGCACCAGGCCCTTGCCGTGCAGCATGTCCAGCGCCTCGGCGACCTGCTCCAGCAGCACAAGGGCGCGCGAGGGCGCGAGGGGCCCGTCCTTGATGTGGGTGGCGAGGTCCTGGCCGTCCACCAGCCGCATGGCGATGTACAGCAGCCCGTCGACCTCGTCGAAGTCGTACAGGGGGACGATGTTCGCGTGGTCGATGGCCGAGGTGTTGCGGGCCTCGTCCACGAAGCGCTCGCGGAACTCGGCGTCCGCCGTCAGGTGCTCGCCGATGACCTTCAGCGCCACCTTGCGGCCGAGCCTGACGTCCGTGGCCTTGTAGGTGACGCTCATGCCACCGCGACCGAGCACCCCGTCGATCCGGTAGTGCCCCAACCGCCGTCCGCTCAGGTCCTCCGACACGCGAGGCAGCCTAACCCGCGAGCGGCCCCGCCCGCGCCCAGTCCCGTGCAAACGGCGCCCGTTCCCACCGGATCACTCCCCCTCGGGGGTGGGGTGGGACGCCCGGCCCACCCGGCGGGCGGACCGGGCGGGCGTCACGACGCCTTGCGGACGTCCGAGGCCTGGCTGCGGCCGTCGCGGCCCGCCTGGATCTCGAACTCCACGCGGTCGCCCTCGGCGAGCGTGCGGAATCCGTCCATCATGATCGCCGAGTAGTGGACGAAGACGTCCGGCCCGCCGTCGGCGGCGATGAAGCCGTACCCCTTCTCCGAGTTGAACCACTTGACCGTGCCGACAGCCAAGACGTCCTCCTTCGAGAAATACCTGAGCAAAGCGCCACGCTAGAGGCACGGAGGGCGCTCGGGATACCTCCTTACGGAGTCATGCGGTCACGCTGAGTCCGTTGTCCCGCAACGCTCACGACCTGCGGCGGGGGTTGCGGGTGCGGGTGAGGACGAGTCCGGGCCCGGCGAAGTCGAGCGCGAGGCCCTCGCCGTCGCGGACCGACTGCGGCAGGTCCGGGGAGACGGCGCGGAGCCTGCACTGGACGGTGTCGGCGAAGGCGAGCACGTGGCCGCTGTGCAGGGTGACCAGCTCGCCGGGTTCGAGGGTGACGACGTCGACGGCGCCCGCGCAGGCCAGCACGAGCGGGCCTGCGCCGAAGGCGTAGTTGAGGAAGCCCGCGTCGCCGCCGTGCAGGGCGCGCAGGGGCGGCGCGGCCGGGTCGAGGCCGACGGTGCCCGCGCAGGCGAGCCAGGCGTCGCCGCTGAAGCACCAGCCGGACTTGCCGTCCAGGTCGACGACGTGCAGGTCGCCGGGCACGCCGGGGACCACGTCCACCCAGCCGCCCTCGGGGCCCGCCGTGCACAGCGCGGCGCGCACGCCCTTGCCCTTGGCGCGGGTGTCGAAGCCGACGCCGTAGCTGGTGCCGAGCACGGAGCCGCGCTCCACGAGCACCGGTTCGGCCGGGGCCAGCAGCAGCCTCGCCACGCCGTAGCCGGGCGTGTGCCTGGTCCGCACCTGCACTGCGCTCATCCCCCCGTCACCCGACCCGCCGCCCGGCCGGTTCGTGCAGTCTCGCACGGGAGGGGGAGGATGGTCGGCGTGTCCAACTCGTTGACGGCAGTCGCTGCTCACAAGGCCCGCATCGCCGATCTGATCGGCGTCGCGCCGGTGGTCGAGCTGCCGCTGGCCGACTGCCTCGGGCTGGTGCTCGCCTCGGACGCGGTGGCCCCGGTGGCGCTGCCGCCGTTCGACAACTCGGCGATGGACGGCTACGCCGTGCGGGTCGCTGACCTGGCCGAGCTGCCGGTGGTGCTGCCGGTGCCGGAGGACATCCCGGCAGGCCGGACGGACGTGGTCCCGCTGGAGCCGGGGACCGCGCACCGGATCATGACGGGCGCGCCGGTGCCGCCGGGCGCGGACGCGGTGGTGCAGGTCGAGTGGACCGACGCGGGTGTCGGGTCGGTGCGGGTCGACCGGGGCGTGCGGCTCGGGCAGAACGTGCGGCGGGCCGAGGACGACGTGCGGGTCGGCGAGGTCGCGCTGCGGGCGGGCCGGGTGCTGGGCGCGGCGCAGCTGGGGCTGGTGTCGGCGCTGGGCATCCCGGCGCTGCCGGTGCGCAGGCGGTTGCGGGTGCTGGTGCTGTCGACCGGGTCGGAGCTGGTGGCCCCCGGCGAGCCGCTGCTGCCGGGGCAGATCTACGAGTCGAACGGGCTGATGCTGGCGGCGGCGGTGCGCGAGGCCGGCGGTGAGGCGGAGCAGCTGCGGTTCGTGCCGGACGACGTGGACCGGTTCCGGGCCGTCGTGGAGGAGCGGATCGGCGGGTTCGACCTGCTGCTGACCTCGGGCGGGGTGAGCGCGGGCGCGTACGAGGTGGTGAAGGACGCGCTGACCGGGCGGGGCGTGGAGTTCACGAAGGTGGCGATGCAGCCGGGTGGGCCGCAGGGCTCGGGCCGGTACCTGGGGGTGCCGGTGGCGACGCTGCCGGGGAACCCGGTGAGCGCGCAGGTGTCGTTCGAGGTGTTCGTGCGGCCCGCGCTGCGGGCGGCGATGGGGTTCGCGGACGCGGAGCGGCCGACGGTGGTGGCGCGGCTGCGCGGGTCGATCACCGCGCCGTCGGGGAGGACCCAGTTCCGGCGCGGGGCGTACGACGCGGGCTCGGGCCAGGTGGTGACGCCGGTGGGCGGTCCGGGCTCGCACCTGCTGTCCTCGCTGGCGCTGAGCAACTGCCTGATCGAGGTGCCCGCCGAGGTGGACGAGCTGGCGGACGGCGCCGAGGTGCTGGTCCGGCTGCTGTGAGGGCTCCCCCTTGCAAGGGTGCGCGCCACGCTTCCCGGTGGCTTCTGAATGATCTTCGTATATCGGGCGTGACCTGCGCAGGGCGCGTGCTACGGTGCCGCCGCCTGCCAGGGGGGCGGGCCTTCTCCACCCACTGAGGGATTGCCATGCGCGCGGTTCTCGCCGTCGGCTTGCTGATCGGCTTCTTCGTCCTCTTCACGGCGCTCACCGTCGGGCTGTGCGCGCTCACCGTGCACGGCTTCACGACAGGCCGCGAGCTCAACGCGATCAAGGTCGCGCTGATCGCGGTCCCGCTGGTCCTGGTCCTGGTCAGCGCCCTCCACAAGGCGCTCAAGGCGCGCGGCGAGGTCGAGGGCGCCCCGCTCACCCGCGAGGCGCAGCCAGGGCTGTGGGCCACCGTGGACGAGCTGGCCGCCGTCGCGGGCACCAGGGGCCCGGACGAGATCCGGCTGATCGGGGCGGTCAACGCGGCCGTGTCCGAGCAGGCGCCGATGCTGGGCCTGCGCGCGGGCCGCCGGACCCTGCTGATCGGCCTGCCGCTGCTGGCCGGGCTGACCGCGAGCGAGCTGCGGTCGGTGCTGGCGCACGAGCTGGGCCACTACGGCGGCGGGCACACCAAGCTGTCCGCGCTGACCTACCGCGCCAAGGAGGCGCTGGTGCACGTGGTGGACGGGCTGGACGACACGTTCCTGCGGCGCCCGTTCGCCTGGTACGCCCGGCTCTACGCGCGGGTGGCCGCGTCGGTGAACCGCAGGCAGGAGCTGGACGCCGACACCGCGTCGGTGACCGCCGCGGGCCGCGAGGCCGCGCAGTCCGCGCTGCGGAAGCTGCCGGTGCTGGGGGCGGCGTGGAACGGCTACCAGGCGCAGTTCCTGTCGCTGGGCGCGCAGGCCGAGCTGACCCCGCCGGTGATGGCCGGGTTCCACGCCTACCTGTCGGAGCCGGAGCGGCGGGGCCGGATGGACGAGGCGCGGGCCGAGCTGCTGGCGCGTGAGCCGGAGTCGGTGTTCGACAGCCACCCGCCGATCCGCGAGCGGGTCGGCCGGATGGCGACGCTGCCCTCCCCCGAGGTCGAGCGGGACGACCGCCCGGCGTGGACGCTGCTGAGCGGGGCGACCGCCGACCTGGAGCGCTCGATCATGGTCGGCGGCGGGTTCGGGCCGACCGCCGACTGGGACGAGGTCGTGGGCGTGGTCGCGCGGGAGCACGGGGAGCGGCGGGCCGAGCTGCTGGCCGTCGCCGGGGCGCGGGCGGGCCTGCCCGGCGAGGTGTCGCTGGACGACGCGCTGGCCGCGCTGGCCTCCACCGAGCACCGGGACGCGCTGCTGGGGCGCCTGCTGTCGGCGGAGCTGCTGGGCGGCGAGGTGCCCGAGGAGCAGCGGGCGCAGGTGCTGGCCGGGCTGCTGGGCGCGGTGCTGGAGCACGAGCTGGTGGCCGCCGGGGTCGGCGCGTACGAGGCGGACTGGGACAAGCGGTGGGTGGTGCGGCTGGAGGACGGGCGCGCCGTCGACGGGCCGCCCCTGTTCGCCGAGGTGCTGGGCGGGCCGGAGCGCGCGGCGGAGGCGTGGAAGCGGGCGGCGGACGTGCTCGGGACGCGGCGCGCGCGGGTGACGCGGGCGCAGCGGACCACCGGGGAGCAGGTCGCGCCGACCGCGTGAGGGCGGGTCCGGCGCGTGCGTCCGACCGGGTGTGACCGAGGGCTCATATTCAACGATGGAACATGCATTGTGATCTGAATTACACTCTGCGATACGGCCGTACCACTTGCCAGTCGGATCGCCCGTGCGTTCGTCGGGGGCGCACGGGCAACCCGGACGTTCCGGGGCAGACCGCGTAGCGTGTGGCGGAACCACGCCCACACATCGGAAGAGACATGACGGTCGATCGCGACAAGCACAACAGTGGTGCCGTTTCCCACTTCATCGAGCTCGCCAAGGGGATCGTCCCCCCGATGCACCCGGCGGGCCGCCCGTTCGTCGCAGGCGCTGCGGCGGCGACGCTCCTGCTGCGCCGGATCTCCAAGCCCGCCGGTGTCGTCGGCGCGCTGGTCACCGCGTGGGTCGCGTGGTTCTTCCGCGAGCCCAAGCGCACCACCCCCACCCGCGCGGGCCTGGCCATCGCGCCCGCCGACGGCACCGTCTCGCACGTCGTCGAGGCCCTGCCGCCCGCCGAGCTGGGCCTCGGCTCCGAGCCGATGACGCGGATCAGCGTGTTCCTGTCGGTGTTCGACGTGCACGTGCAGCGCGTCCCGGTGACCGGCGTCGTCCGCCAGGTCTCCTACCACGCGGGCAAGTTCCTCTCCGCCGACCTGGACAAGGCCAGCGAGGAGAACGAGCGCAACACGGTGTGGCTGACCTCCGAGGAGGGCCACGAGATCGTCGTCGTGCAGATCGCGGGCCTGGTCGCCCGGCGCATCGTGTGCGAGGTGTCCGAGGGCGACGCCGTCGCCGCGGGCTCCACCTACGGCCTGATCCGCTTCGGGTCGCGCGTCGACCTGTACGTGCCGCGCGGGTCCCGCGTCCTGGTCGAGGCGGGTCAGCGCACCATCGGCGGGGAGACCGTCCTCGCCGAGCTGCCGGGGAACTGAGCCGTGGCGTCGACCGCACCGGGCGTCCGGCTGCTGCCGAACGCCATCACCGTGCTGGCGATGTGCGCGGGCCTGTCGGCCGTGCACTTCGCGATCAGGGGCATGTACGGGGCGGCGATCGCCTCCATCGCGGCGGCGGCCCTGTTCGACGGGCTCGACGGGCGGCTCGCCCGGATGCTCGACGCCACCAGCAAGATGGGCGCCGAGCTGGACTCGCTGGCCGACTCGATCTCGTTCGGCGTCGCGCCCGCGATGGTGCTGTACGTGTGGAAGTTCGACCCGGACCGGTTCGGCTGGGTCGTGTCGCTGGTGTTCGCGGTGTGCATGGTGCTGCGGCTGGCGCGGTTCAACACCCTGCTGGACGTCGAACAACCGCCGTACGCCAAGGAGTTCTTCGTCGGCGTGCCCGCACCCATAGGCGGGTTGCTGCTGCTGCTCCCGCTGACGCTGGACGAGCAGCTGGGCCGGTCCGGCTGGTGGTCCTCCACCCCGGTGGTCGCGGTGTGGACGGTGACGGTCGCGATGCTGCTGGTGAGCCGCATCCCGACGCTGTCCATCAAGACGATCAAGGTGCCGCAGCGGTTGGTGGCCCCGCTGCTCGTGGTGGTCGCGCTGGTCGCGGCGGCGCTGATCACGTTTCCGCTCGCGGTGCTGGTCGTGATCGAGGTCGGGTACCTGGCGCACCTGCCGTACGCGGTGCGGCGGTACCGGTGGCTGGCCAAGCACCCCGAGGCGTGGGAGGTGCCCCCGGCCGACCGGCGGGCGATCCGCAGGGCGCACGGGGTGGCGGCGCGGCGGCTCGGGCTGCGGCAGCCGATGCGGAACCGGGTCGCTGGCGCGGCTCGGCGGGCCGTGCGGCGACCGAGGCGGGTCGACTCGGACGACGTGCTCGGCCCGGTGGGGTCGGACGGGGCCGGGTCGGACGGCGCCGGGTCGCGGCGCGAGACCGGCGGCGGGCGGCGGGCCTGGCGGCAGCTCGGGTTGCGGCGCAAGTGAGCGCGGGCGTCGGGCGCGGGAGCGCGTTCGGCGCCGAGGGGCTCGGGCCGGTGAACGCAGGCCGGTGAGCACAGGCCGGTGAGCACAGGCCGGTGAATGCAGGCCGGTGAATGCAGGCCGGTGAGCACAGGCCG
>NZ_JBQGCX010000206.1:0-4045 GCF_052038725.1 Actinosynnema sp. | reverse complement strand
GGGCCACCGCCGCGGGGGGGCGCTTCCCGCGCCCCCCGCGGCGGTCACTTGTCGCGCGGGTAGAGGCGCTCGACCTCGCCCTTGAGGTTGGCGCTCAGGTAGGCGCCGCCGTAGTCGTCGGCCAGGTAGACGCGGATCGTGGCCTTGTGGTCGATCAGGCCGGTGTCGATGATGATGTACCGGCTGGTGGGCGCGGGGACGCCCAGCTCCTTGTTCGCGCGGTCGATCAGCGCGGGCAGGGCATCCCAGTTGACCTCGTTCAGGTCGAGCACGGCGCGGTCGGCGTCGACCCCGTCCGGGCGCTCCTTGGTGGCCTTGCCGCCGACGGCGTACTCGAAGTTGTCGAACCCGTTCGGGACCGCCGTGGTCGGGGCGACGGCGGTGGCGCGCTCGGGCCACAGGGTCAGGTCGGAGACCTTGCTCGTGCCCATGACCTCGATGAACGCGGCGACGGCGGTGCGCGCGCCGTCCGGGGTGAGCAGGTCGGTCTTCGGGGCCGGGGTGTCCTCGGCTCCGGTCGGGTACGGGGTGTTGGCCGGGTTGCCCGCGACGCTGGTGCCGGGGGCGCCGGTCCGCTTCCCGGAACCGGCGTCCGCGCCGGAGCCGGAGCCGACCATCTTGACCACGACGACGGTGAGCGCGATGACCAGCACGACGCCGATCAGCGAGAACACCACGGCGCCGGTCTTCTTGCGCGGCGCGGGGAGCGGGGTCGGGTAGCCCGGCTGGTAGCCGTGCTGCGGGGCGCTCGACGGGTCCGACCGCCACTGCTGCTGGGGACCGCTGTGGGGACCGCTCGGGGGACCGCTGGAGAACCCGCCGGGCGGGGTGGCTGCGTAGTTCGGGCCGGGGGTGCCGCCCGCCGGGGTGGGTGGCCCGTACAGGCCGCCCGCGGGCGTGGCCGGGGCCCCGAAGCCGCCGACGGTCTCCCGCTCGGCCGCCGCGAACAGCTGGTCCAGGGCCTCGCCGCTGGGCCGCATCGCCGGGTCCTGCAGGAGCGCGGCGTTCAGCGCGGCCCCGAGCGCGCCCGCGCGGCGCGGCGGCGGGACCGGTTCGGTCATCACGGCGGCGAGCGTGGCCATGGTGGAGGCGCGGCGCATCGGGTGGTTGCCCTCGACGGCCACGTACAGCAGCATCGCCAGCGACCAGAAGTCCGAGGAGACCTGCGTCTCGTCGCCGCGCAGCCGCTCGGGCGCGATGTACTCGGGCGACCCGATGACCTCGCCGGTGGCGGTGAGCTGGGTCGAGCCCTGGAGCGCGGCGATGCCGAAGTCGGTGAGCACGGCGCTGCCGTCGGGGCGCAGCAGCACGTTGCCCGGCTTGACGTCCCGGTGCATGACCCCGGCGGCGTGCGCGGACCGCAGCGCGGCGAGCACGTCCCGCCCGATGCCCGCGGCCTCGGCGGGGCTCAGCACGCCCTGGCCCAGCCGGTCCTCCAGCGAGGTGCCCCTGACCAGCTCCATGACGATCCACGGGTAGGTCGAGCCGGGCAGGTCCACGATCTGGTAGATCGACACCACGTTGGGGTGCTGGAGGCGGGCGAGCGCGCGGGACTCGCGCAGCACCCGCTCGCGCAACTGCGCCGCCATGGCCGGGTTGCTCTCGACCTGGTCGGCGTCGGCGGGCCGCACCTCCTTGATGGCCACCTCGCGCTGCAACCCGAGGTCGAGCGCCCGCCACACCGTCCCCATGCCGCCGCTGCCCAGCCGCTCCAACAGCTCGAACCGGCCGTCGAGGATCCGCCCGGTGTGCTCTCGCTCAGACACCGGGCCACGCTAGCAACCTGCGCCGACAGGTGAGACGGGGATGGTCGGGTTGGTGTCGCGGCGGGTGGCCACGGCACACCCGACAACGGCACGACCGACAACGGGGTGTCCTGGATCACTGCCGACCAATGCCGCCCGCCGGAAGTGCGGGACCTATTTGTTGCCCGGAACAACGCACATCAAAGACGACACCAATTTCCACCCCCCTTCACAACGCTCGACAACACTTGTTCACAGTCACTCGAACGGCGGATCGTAGCGCGCAAAGCGACCGTTGTATGGTCGGTCGAGTTGCGTCGACAACAAAACAAACACCCCAGGGATGCAATTTATGAAACACGGTGAAAACCCGACTGAAAAACACCGAAAACACGCAGGTGGCACAAGGCCGGGGAGTTCGCGTTGAGGTGGGGCTTCCTCGGAGCCGGGGGCATCGCCCGCAATTCCCTCGCCCCCGCCGTGCGGGAGTCCAGGACAGCGGTGCTGCGCGCCGCGGCGGCACGCGACCCGGCCCGCGCCCGAGCGCTGGGGGCGGAGGTGACGCACGGGGACTACGCGGCGCTGCTGGCGGACCCGACCGTGGACGTCGTCTACGTCGCGCTGCACAACTCGGCGCACCGCGAGTGGACCGCGAAGGCGTTGCGAGCGGGCAAGCACGTGGTGTGCGAGAAGCCGATGGGGCTGACCGCCGCCGAGGTCGCGGAGCTGGCCTCGGAGGCGGCGGCGGCGGGGAAGATCCTGGTTGAGGCGTGTTGGAACCGCTGGCACCCCCGGACGCGGGCACTGCAGCGACTGCTGGGGGAGGGCGCGCTGGGCACGGTGCGGGAGGTGCGGTCCGGCTTCCGCGGGGGAAGGCCCCCCGAGGGCGACTACCGGCACGACCCCGCGCTCGGCGGCGGCGCGCTCTACGACGTGGGCTGCTACGCGATCGCCTGCGCCCTGCTCGCGTTCGACTGGCGGCTCCCCGCGGTGCGCGCCGCGCGGCAGGAGCTCGGCCCCACCGGGGTCGACGAGACCACGACGGCCGAACTCGTGTTCCCGGACGGGGTCGCCACCATCGAGTCCAGCCTCACCGGGCAACAGGACGAGTGGTTCTCGGCGATCGGTGACAAAGGCTCGGTCGAGCTGTCCTTTCCCGCTTTCACCGGAGGAGCGGGCCAGGTGGAGATGATTTACCGGAGCGAAACCGGCACGCGCACGGAGGCATATCCACCGATCAACCCCTACACCGTGATGGTCGATGAAGTTTCCGCAGCGTCGCGGGGGCGAGAAGCGTTTCTGGTCGGATTGGGGGAGACCGCGGCGGTCGCCGAGGTCATCGACTCGATCCGCGCCTCGGCACGCCGGTCGGCCTTCTCCGGCTGACCACCAACTGCGAGAGACTGGACGAGAACGATGCGCGCTTATTCCCTGCTCGCCCCCGGACTCATCGACCTGGTCGAAGTTCCCGAACCGCCCTGCGGGGATGACGAGGTGCTGCTGCGCACCGAGGCGGTTTCCCTCTGCTCCACGGACGTCTCGTACTTCCGGGGGCACCTGCGCCCCGAGTCGTGGCCGATCGTGCCGGGGCACGAGTACGTGGGGCGGGCCGTGGAGGTCGGCCGGTCGGTCACGGGCATCGCGCCCGGCGACCGCGTCGTGTACTGGGGGCAGACCGACTTCGGCGGCATGGCGGAGTACCGCGCCATCAGACCGCTGCTGCCGAACCAGCCCGGCGAGACCGGCTGGTACACCGAGCGCGGCTTCTACGACGCGCACCAGGCCGCTGCGGCGGTCGTCCCGGACGGGCTGCCCTCGCGGCTGGCCACGCTGGTCGAGCCGCTGACGTCCGTGCTGCGCTGCCTGCTGGTCAACCCGCCCAAGCCCGGTGACGTGTGCGTCGTGCTGGGCTGCGGCCCGAGCGCCCTGCTCGCCGTCCAGGTGCTGCGCAACCTGATGGGGGTGGGCCCGATCGTGGTTCTGGACAAGGACAGCGGGCGCATCGCGCTCGCCCGCGCCCTGGGCGCGGACCTGTCCTTCGACACCTCGACCCAGTCGGACGAGCTGGACGCGTTCGTGCGGGAGCACCACGACCACTTCGCCGACTACGTCGTGGACGCGCTGCCGCACGTCAGCGCCGACGCCACGCGCACCGACGTGCGGGAATCGGCGATGGGCCTGCTGCGCCCCGACGGCACGTACGTCGTGTACGGGGCGACCGCGCTGCCCCAGCAGATCAGCACCTGGCACCTGCTGGCCAAGGGGCTGCGGCTGCTGGCGACCCCGTTCGACGTGCGGGC
>NZ_JBQGCX010000205.1:0-24726 GCF_052038725.1 Actinosynnema sp. | reverse complement strand
GTCGACCGCGAGTCGACGGGCGCCGGCCGGGGGCCGACCGGGGCTGGCCGCGGGCCGACCGGGGCAGGCCCTGGGCCGACCAGTGCCAGTGGCGGGCCGACCGGCGTCGACCGCGAGTCGACGGGCGCCGGCCGGGGGCCGACCGGGGCAGGCCCTGGGCCGATCGGCGCCAAGCCCGCCGGTGCGGCTCCCGAGGCGGCTGACGCCGGCCCTCAGGCTGCCGCCGCCGGTTCCAGGGCCGCAGGCCCCGAAGCCACCGGTCCTGAGTCGGTCGGTTCCGGGGCGGCCGGCTCTGGGGCGGCCGGTCTTGGGGCAGCGAGTTCTGGGTCAGCCGGTCCCGAGTCAGCCGGTCCCGGGTCAGCCGGTTCCGGGTCAGCCAGTTCCGCGCGTCCCGGAATCGGGCAGCGGGCGGCCCAGGGGGCCAAGGCGGGGGTGAAGGTGGTCGGGCGGGCGGTGTGGAAGCTCGCTCGGGTGCTCTGGTCGCTGGAGGGCGAGCTGGACAAGCGTCCGCAGGGGCGGGTCCACCACCAGGTCATCGGGATGCTGCCGCTGGTCGGCGCGGTCGGCGACTACTTCGGCGAGCGGCACGGCGGCAAGCGGGTGCGCCGGGAGGCGCTCGCCTGGTTCGCCGCCGAGGCCGCCCGGAAGGCCGCTCAGGACGCCGGGCGCCAGTAGCGGTAGCGGTGGTGCTCCGCGCAGCCCAGCGACTCGTACAGCGCGATCGCGGGCTTGTTGTGCTCGGCCACCTGGAGCGCCAGCGTCGTCGCCCCGCGCGCCGCGCCCCACGCCGCCAACTCCACCACCAGCGCCCGCGCCAGCCCCCGCCGCCGCGCCTCGGGGCGCACGGCCAGCCGCGCCACGTGCAGCACCTCGCCCACCACGGCCCCGCGCACCACCCCACCGGCCGCCCCACCGGCCACTCCACCGCCCCCGGCGACCGCCCCTCCCGAAGCAGACCCCGAACCACTCGGCCCAGCCACCGGCAGCGCGATCCCGAAGCCCACCGCCAGCCCCTCCGGGGCCAGCACGCGCCGCTGCGCGGGCGTCGGGTCGGGCTGCGCGGCCAGCTCCCACCAGCGCGCGTCCGGCTCCTCGGGCACCGACACCGCGTACCCGCCGCGCGCCACCCCGCAGGCCACCCCGCCCGCGGCAGCACCCGCGGCGCCACCCACCGGACCGCCGTCCCGCTCCGTGGACCCGCCCCGCGCGTCCCCGAACCCCGTCAGCGGCCCGCTCATCACCAGCGACTCGACCCCTCCGGGGTGGTCGAGGTCCGGCTCCCACCCGGCCGCCGCCAGCCCCGCCTCGTGCTCCGACCCGAGCACCACGTGCGCCAGCGGCGGCACCCCGTGCCCGGCCGCGAACGCGCGCACCGCCTCCAGCGCCTCGCCCAGCGGCACACCCGGATCACCCGTGGTCAGGGCGCTGTTCGCCCGTCCGGTGAACCCGTCCGCCGCGCGCAGCCTCCACCCCCCGAGCGGTTGGTCGACGAGCGCGGGCCAAGCGGTCGCGCAGTGCTGCTCCAGAGCGGTGATCGGGTCCACCGCCACATCCTGCCGCACCCCCGCCCCGAAGCGAGGTCGTCCGTTCTGGCAGGTGGGATGGGAGTTTGATAAGGCGAGCCTCACCGGCGCGGCGGGCGCGCAGCCGCGTACCCTCCGCTGTGCGCGGTGTGGACTAAGAGACAGAGCAGGAGAGCGCAGTGACCTATGTGATCGCCCAGCCGTGCGTGGACGTGCTCGACAAGGCGTGCATCGAAGAGTGCCCCGTCGACTGCATCTACGAAGGCGACCGGATGCTCTACATCCACCCGGACGAGTGCGTCGACTGCGGTGCCTGCGAGCCGGTGTGCCCGGTGGAGGCCATCTACTACGAGGACGACGTCCCCGACGAGTGGTCCGCCTACACCAAGGCGAACGTGGACTTCTTCGACGACCTGGGCTCGCCCGGCGGCGCGTCCAAGGTCGGCAAGGTCTCGGCGGACCCCGCGTTCATCAAGGCCCTCCCGCCGCAGGCGTCCCACGAGTGACGCTCCACCGCTCGCTCCCGGACTTCCCCTGGGACTCGTTGGCCGACCACGCCGCCACGGCGCGCGAGCACCCCGGCGGTGTGGTCGACCTGTCCGTCGGCACACCGGTCGACCCGGTGCCCGACGTGATCCAGCGGGCCCTGTCGTCGGTGTCGGCCGAACCGGGCTACCCGACCACGCACGGCACCCCCGAGCTGCGCGAGGCCGTCGTCGGGTCGATGGCCCGCCGCTACGGCGTCACCGGCCTGGACCCGGCCGCCGTGCTGCCGACCATCGGCTCGAAGGAGCTGGTGGCCTGGCTGCCGACGCTCCTCGGCGTCGGTCCCGGCGACGTGGTCGCGATCCCCGAGCTGGCCTACCCGACCTACGAGGTGGGGGCCCGGATCGCGGGCGCCGACGTGGTGCGCCTGGCGGACGGCGAGACGCCGCCCGCGGGCGTGAAGCTGGTGTGGCTGAACTCCCCGTCCAACCCGACCGGCCGGGTGCTCGACGCGCCCGCGCTGGCGGACGCGGTCGCCGCCGCCCGCGAGGCGGGCGCGGTGGTCGCCTCGGACGAGTGCTACCTGGCGCTGCACTGGAGCGCCGAGCCCGTCTCGGTGCTGGACGAGCGGGTCAGCGGCGGGTCGCCGAGCGGCCTGCTCGCGGTCCACTCGCTGTCCAAGTCCTCCAGCCTCGCCGGCTACCGGGCGGGCTTCGTCACCGGTGACCCGGAGCTGGTGTCCGGGCTGCTGGAGGCGCGCAAGCACGCGGGCATGATCGTGCCCAGGCCCGTGCAGGCCGCGATCACGGCCGCGCTGAACGACGACGCGCACGTGGCCGACCAGCGCGAGCGGTACGGCAAGCGGCGCGCGCTGCTGCACGCGGCGCTCACCGGAGCCGGGTTCCGCGTCGACCACTCCGAGGCGGGCCTGTACCTGTGGGCCACCAGGGGCGAGGGCGCCTGGGACACCATCGCCTGGCTGGCCGACCGGGGCGTGCTGGCCGCGCCCGGCACGTTCTACGGCCCCGGCGGCTCCGAGCACGTCCGCGTCGCGCTGACCGCGAGCGACGAGCGCGTGGCGACCGCCGTGGAGCGGCTCGCCCGGTAGGTCCCCCGAACACCGCGAGAGCCGGGTCGCAGCGCAGCGGCCCGGCTCTCGCGTTCGCGGACGCGTCCGCGGAGGGATCAGCGGAGGGGGATCAGTCGTTGGCGTGCAGGACCGAGTTCAGCTCCACCCCGGTGCCCTTGCGGGCCCGCACGCGCACCGCGCCGGTCACCGAGTCGCGGATGAACAGCAGGTTCGACACCCCGGACAGCTCGCCCGCCTTCACGACCGTGCCGTCGTCGGCGGTGACCTTCGAGGACGCCGTCACGTACAGCCCGGCCTCGACCACGCAGTCGTCGCCCAGCGAGATGCCGATGCCCGCGTTCGCCCCGATCAGCGACCGCTCGCCCACCGAGATGACCTGCTTGCCGCCGCCGGACAGCGTGCCCATGATCGACGCGCCGCCGCCGACGTCGCTGCCGTCGCCGACCACGACCCCGGCCGAGATGCGGCCCTCCACCATGGACGTGCCGAGCGTGCCCGCGTTGAAGTTCACGAAGCCCTCGTGCATGACCGTCGTGCCCGGCGCCAGGTGCGCGCCCAGCCGCACCCGGTCCGCGTCCGCGATCCGCACGCCCGACGGCACCACGTAGTCGACCATGCGCGGGAACTTGTCCACGCCGTACACGGTGACCGCGCCGCGCGAGCGCAGCCGCAGGCGGGTGGCCTCGAAGCCCTCCACCGCGCACGGCCCGTGGTTGGTCCACACCACGTTGGCCAGCAGGCCGAACACGCCGTCCAGGTTCACCCCGTGCGGGGCGACCAGCCGGGACGAGAGCAGGTGCAGCCGCAGCCACACGTCGTAGGTGTCGGCGGGCGCGGAGTCCAGCGAGGCGATGCCCACGCGCACGCCCACGACCTCGACGTCGCGCTCCGCGTCCACGCCGAGCAGCTTCGCCGCGGCCTCGCCCAGCTCGGCCGCGACCTCGACCGGCGACAGCCGGGCGGTGCCCGCCTCGGTCTCGCCGAGCCGGGGCGCGGGGAACCAGGTGTCCAGCACGGTCCCGTCGGAGGTCACGGTCGCCAGTCCGACGCCGTGCGCGCCGGTGGTGGTGTCTTCGGTGCTCACAGCGCCAAACGGTAACGTGCCGGGCGTGGCCGACACCCTTGACCTCACCGCCGATCCCGTCACGCTGACCGCCGCGCTCGTGGACGTGCCGAGCGTCTCGGGCGACGAGCAGCGCATCGCCGACCTGGTCGAGCGGTCCCTGCGCGAGCAGACCGCCCTGGAGGTCGTCCGCTCCGGCAACACCGTCCTGGCCCGCACGAACCTCGGCCGCGAGCGGCGCGTCGTGCTCGCAGGCCACCTGGACACGGTGCCGGTCAACGACAACCTGCCGTCCCGGCTGGAGGACGGCGTGCTGCACGGCCTCGGCTCGGTGGACATGAAGGGCGGCGACGCGGTCATGCTGGCCCTCGCGGGCACGCTCACCGACCCGCGCCACGACCTCACGTTCGTGTTCTACGACTGCGAGGAGGTCGAGGCCAGCCGCAACGGCCTCGGCCGCGTCGAGCGCGAGCTGCCCGAGTGGATGGCGGGCGACCTGGCGATCGTGTGCGAGCCGTCCAACGGCGTCATCGAGGCGGGCTGCCAGGGCACGATCCGGGTGCAGGTGCGGGCCACCGGCAAGCGCGCCCACACCGCGCGCGGCTGGATGGGCGTCAACGCCATCCACCTGCTCGGCGACGCCATCGCCCGGCTGCGCGACCACGAGTCGCGGGTCGTGGAGATCGACGGCTGCACCTACCGGGAGGGGGTGCAGGCCGTGGGCATCACCGGCGGCGTCTCCGGCAACGTCGTGCCGGACGAGTGCGTGCTGACCGTCAACCACCGGTTCGCCCCCGACCGCACCCCGGCCCAGGCCGAGGCGCACCTGCGGGAGCTGTTCGACGGCTACGAGGTCACCGTCACCGACTTCGCCGCGGGCGCCCTGCCCGGCCTGGCCTCGCCCGCCGCGCGCGAGCTGGTCGAGGCGGCGGGCGGCACCCCGGTCGCCAAGCTCGGCTGGACCGACGTGGCCCGCTTCGCCGCGCTCGGCACGCCCGCCGTGAACTTCGGCCCCGGCGACCCGCTGCTCGCCCACACGCAGCAGGAGAACGTCCGGGTGAACGAGATCGGACACTGCTACGAAGTCCTGTCGCGCTTCCTCAGCGCGAGGCCCTGACCGGTCTAGACTCCGGCCAATGAGCGAGAACGGCGCGGACGAGCACCCGAAGGAGAAGCAGCGCGGCCCCGTGGTGCTGCGCCGCGAGCGCAACAAGGAGCTCACCACGACGGACCAGCGCCTGCTCGACTCGCGCGGCCCGAGCGACTGGGTGCACACCGACCCGTGGCGGGTGCTGCGCATCCAGGCCGAGTTCGTGGAGGGCTTCGGCGCGCTCGCGGGCATCCCGAGCGCCGTCACCGTGTTCGGCTCGGCCCGCACCGAGCGCGCCCACCCCGAGTACGAGGTGGGCAGGCAGCTCGGCGGGGCGCTCGCCGAGGCCGGGTTCGCGGTCACCACCGGCGGCGGTCCCGGCGCGATGGAGGCGGTGAACCGGGGCTGCTCCGAGGCGGGCGGCTACTCGGTCGGCCTCGGCATCGAGCTGCCGTTCGAGCAGGGCCTGAACCCGTGGGTCGACCTCGGCGTGAACTTCCGCTACTTCTTCGTCCGCAAGACCATGTTCATCAAGTACTCGCAGGCCTTCATCTGCCTGCCCGGCGGCTTCGGCACCCTGGACGAGCTGTTCGAGGCGCTGACCCTGGTGCAGACCAAGAAGGTCACCAAGTTCCCGGTCGTGCTGTTCGGCCGGTCCTACTGGCAGGGCCTGTACGACTGGGTGCGCGACTCGGTGCTGGACAGCGGGAAGATCGGCGACAAGGACCTGGCGCTGCTGCACCTGACCGACGACGTCGAGGACGCGGTCCGGGTCGTCAAGGAGGCGCACCAGGCGTGGGGGGAGGCGCACTGATGGGCGAGCTGACCGTGACGGTGTACTGCGGGTCGCTCAGCACCGTGCCGCAGAGCTACCTGGACCTGGCGACCGACGTGGGCAAGCGCATCGCGGGCCGGGGCTGGGACCTGGCCTGGGGCGGCGGGAAGCGGTCCATGATGGGCGCGGTGGCGCAGGCCGTGCGCGACGGCGGCAGGCGCACCACCGGCGTGATCCCGCGCTCCCTGGTGGAGCGCGAGTGGGCCGACAGCGACGCGGACGACCTGCTCGTGGTCGAGACCATGCGCGACCGCAAGGCGCTCATGGAGGCGCACGGCGACGCGTTCCTGGCGCTGCCCGGCGGGATCGGCACGCTGGAGGAGCTGTTCGAGGTGTGGACCTCGCGCACGCTGTCGATGCACGCCAAGCCCGTGGTGCTGCTGGACGTCGACGGGCACTACACCGGGCTGGTGCGGTGGCTGGAGGAGTTGCGCGACCGGGGGTTCGTGGCGCCCGCCGCGATGGGGGTGCTGACCATCACCGACGACGTGGACGCCGCGCTGGACGCCTGCGCGAGCTGACGGGCTCCCGACTGGTTTTGCGAGGAGCGCCCCGGTCCTCGCGGCCGGGGCGCTCCTCACCGTTCAGCCCGAGAACGGCACCTCCAGCGCCGACCCGGCGCCGATCGGGACGGCGGGGGCGCGCGTGCCGACGCTGCCGTACCGGCCGTCCACGGTGTCCACCACCAGCGCCAGCCGGTTGCCCGCGCCCACCTGCCACAGCGCGGGTTCCAGCTCCAGGTCGACCACCCGGCTGCCGGGCTGGACCACCACCGGCTTGTGGCTGATCAGCGCGCCGAGGCCGAGCGCGTTCACCTCGTACAGGTAGGCGAACAGCGAGGTCTCGGCCGCCGCCGTCACGCTCAGCCGCACCTTCGGCGTGCCGCCGACGAGCGCGCCCGACCGCAGCACCGGGCCGGTCCACACCGCCGCGCCCGACCGGTCCACCAGCGGCAGCGCCACCCCGGTCGGGATCTTCAGGAACGCCTGGAGCGCGCCGCTCACCAGCACCGTCCCGCTGTCCGCGACGGTGGCCCGCCCCGCGCCGAAACCGGTCTCCGCCAACGGGATCGACTCGCGGGCGGTGGTGACCGCCGCCCACGACGGGTAGGTCCGCCACGCGCCGCCGTTGGTGGGGCGCAACCACACCGGGGCCTCCCGGTCGACGCCGTTGGCGACGCCGCGCAGGTGGTGGTCGAACCAGCGGCCGACCGCGTCCCACACCTCGTTGGGCAGCCCGGCGGCCCCGAACAGCTCGGACGTGGCGTGGTCGCCGGGCGTGAGCAGGAGCCGCTTCGGGCCGGTGAGCTTCGCGAACAGGTCGGTGATCTGGCCCGGCGGGAACAGGCCGTCGTTCCAGGCGTTGCCGATCAGCACGGCCGCGCGGCTGAGCGCCGGGACCCTCGTGGACGGCGAGCGGGGCGGCGAGATCGGCACGACGTCCTCGAACCGGCCCTCCCGGTACGCGGTCTCGGCGTCCCTGAGCACCTGTCCGGGGCGGCCGGTGAGCTTGCCCGCCGTGAGCAGCAGGTCGACGGCCTGGGAGCTGACGGTCTCGTTGGGGTAGAGCGACCGCGCGAGGTCGGACCAGGTGCTCAGGGCGGCCACGGCCTTGACCCTGGGGTCGGCCGCCGCGGCGAGCAGCGACTGGCCGCCGCCGTAGGAGATGCCCGCGACGCCGATCCTGGCCGGGTCGGCGTCCAGGTTCGTGATGCCCCAGTCGATGACGCGGCTGACGTCGGCGACCGTGGCGGTCCCGGCGACGTCGATCTCGCCGCCGGAGTCGTGGAAGCCGCGGCTGGTGTAGCTGATGACCGCGTAGCCGGAGCGGTAGGCCAGCTTGGCGGCGGCGCCGACGTACTCGATGCCGCTGACCGCCCAGCTGGACGGCATCACCAGGAGCGGGTGCGGGCCCGTGCCGGTGGGGGTGACCACGAAGGCGCGCAGCGGTGTGCCGCCCTCGCCGGGGATGGTGCGGTAGGTGATCGAGGCGACCTGGGCCTCGGTGGTGGTCGGCGCGGGCGCCGCGGTGGCGGTGGCGGCTGTGGCGAGCAGGAGCAGGGGGGCGAGCAGCAGGGCGAGTGATCGGCGCACCAGGTCCTCCTTGACCGTGAGCTGGATCACGCAGGGTGCGGTTGAGTCAAGTGGCGGCTACTGACGGGTAGCAAGATCCTGTGAGGCAGCTCACACTGAGCGAGGGCGTGGCACGATGCCCCCATGCGGTTCGGCACACGCGACGTCCCCACAGACCGCGCGCTGGTCATGGCGATCGTCAATCGGACGCGGGACTCCTTCTACGACCGGGGCGCCACCTTCACCGACACCGCCGCGCTGGCCGCCGTCGACCGGGCGGTCGCCGAGGGCGCGGACGTCGTCGACATCGGCGGGGTGCGCGCGGGCGCCAGGGGCGAGCACGTCGACGCCGCCGAGGAGGCGCGCCGGGTCGTCCCGTTCGTCGCCAAGGTCAGGGAGCGGCACCCCGACCTGGTGATCAGCGTCGACACCTGGCGGCACGAGGTCGGCAGGGCGGTCTGCGAGGCGGGCGCCGACCTGATCAACGACACCTGGGCGGGCGCCGACCCGGAGCTGGCCGAGGTGGCCGCCGAGTTCGGCGTCGGCCTCGTCTGCTCACACACCGGCGGCCTGCCGCCCCGCACCGACCCGCACCGCGTCCGGTACGCCGACGTGGTCGCCTCGGTCGTCGAGGAGCTGGTGGCCAGGGCCGAGCTGGTGACCTCGCTGGGCGTGCCCAGGGCGGGCGTGCTGATCGACCCGACCCACGACTTCGGCAAGAACACCTGGCACGGCCTCGAACTGCTGCGGCGGCTGGACGAGCTGGTCGCCACCGGCTGGCCCGTGCTGATGGCGCTGTCCAACAAGGACTTCATCGGCGAGACCCTGGACGCGGACGTCGGCGACCGGGTCGACGGCACCCTCGCCGCGACCGCGCTGGCCGCGCGCAGCGGCGCGCGGGTGTTCCGCGCCCACGAGGTCCGCCGCACCCGGCAGGTGGTCGACGTGGTCGCGGCCGTCGCGGGCACCAGGCCGCCCGCGCGGGCGCTGCGCGCGCTGGCCTAGCGGGCGCGCCCGACCGGGTCCTCCCGCTGTGGTCCGGTGAGCGGGAACCATAAACTCCGAACGCATGAAGTCCGACGCGCTGCGCGGTCACCTGGAAGGTCTCCTGCTGGCCACGCTGGACGGCGCGAGGCTCCACGGCTACGCCGTCATCGAGGCCCTCCAGCGGCGCAGCGGCGGCGCGCTCGACCTGCCCACCGGCACCGTCTACCCGGCGCTGCGCAGGCTGGAGGCCGCGGGGCTGGTCGCCAGCGAGTGGAGCACCGTGGGCGGCAGGCAGCGCCGCACCTACCACCTGACCGACCGGGGCGACCTGGCGCTGGCCGCCGAGCGCGCGGAGTGGCGGCGGTTCGCGGCCACGATCGAGGGCGTGCTGTGCGCGCCGGGGCGGGCGCCCGAGGCCGTCCTCGGGTAGCCGGGGCGCGCGCCGGGTCCGCGTGCCCGAAGTCGTCTGCGGGCGTGACGCGCCGCAGCGGCGCGCGTGCCGCCGGTGGTGTGTGCGGCGACGGTGGTGTGTGCCACGATCGTCGGTGTGACCACAGCGCTCCTCTACCTCGTCGTCATGGCGCTAGTCGCCGCGGTGGTGTTCCTGCTGGCCTCACTGCTGTTCGGGCGCGGGGAGGAGATGGCGCCGCTGCCGCCCGGCGCGTCCCCGACCAGGCTGCCCGCCGACCGGGTGACCCCGGAGGACGTCCGCGCGCTCCGGTTCCAGCTGGTGCTGCGCGGCTACAAGATGTCCGAGGTCGACTGGGCCCTCGGCAGGCTGGCGGGCGAGGTCGAGCGGCTGAGCGAGCGGGTCGCCGAGCTGGAGGGGCTGGTCCCCGAGGGCGCGCTCCGCGAGCGGGACGCCGTCGAGTCCGCCGAGATCGGGCCCGGCGTGGCCAGGCCCGAGAAGCGCGTCGCCCAGCCGGGCGCCGTCGAGGCGGGGGCCGCCAAGGCGGGGACCGCCGGGGTCGGGGTCGCTGAGTCCGGGGCCGCTGAGCCGGGGACCGCTGCCCCCGAGTCCACCGCGCCCGAGTCCACCGCGCCCGGCGCCGCCGCTCCGGTGGCCGCCGAGTCCGCGTCGGCCGGCAGCGCCGCGCCCGGTTCCGCCCCCGCCACCTCCACCGCCTCCACCCCCGGCTCCACCGACCCGGCCGAGCCCGCGCGGGAACCCCAGCGTGACCCGGCTTGAGCTGACCGTCCCGGTCGCCGCGCCCGCGCGCGTGACCTGGGCGGCGGTCACCGACTGGGAGCGCCAGGGCGAGTGGATCCTGGCCACCTCCGTCCGCGTCACCTCGGGGCCCGGCCGGGCGGTCGGCGACGAGTTCACCGCCGTCACCGGCATCGGCCGGTTCGGCGTCGTGGACCCCATGCGGATCACCCGGTGGGAGCCGCCGTCGCTGTGCGCGGTCGAGCACCTCGGGCGGGTGGTGCGGGGGACCGGCGAGTTCCGCGTCGCCCCGGTAGGGGAGTCGGCCTCCGAGTTCACCTGGGTCGAGGACGTGGTGCTGCCCGCGATCGCGCGACCGGCCGTGCTCGCGGGGGTCCGGTACTCGCTCGCCAGGTTCGCCAGGTTCGCCGAGCGCTACCGCGTCGACGGGGAGGGGTGAGCGTGGTCCAGCGCTGCGCGTGGGGCGACTCCAGCCCCGACTACGCCGAGTACCACGACACCGAGTGGGGCGTCGAGCTGCACGGCGAGACCGAGCTGTTCGAGCGGATGTGCCTGGAGTCGTTCCAGTCCGGGCTGTCCTGGATCACCATCCTGCGCAAGCGGGAGAACTTCCGGACCGCGTTCGACGGGTTCGACCCGAAGCTCGTCGCCGCCTACGACGGGGACGACGTCACCCGGCTGATGGGTGACGCGGGCATCGTCCGCAACCGGGCCAAGATCCTCGCGGCGATCGGCAACGCGGCGGCGGTGCTCGCGCTGGACGAGCCGCTCGACGGGCTGCTGTGGTCGTTCGCCCCCACCGGGCCGAGGGCGCGCCCCGCGACGGCGGCCGACGTCCCGGCGATCACGCCCGAGTCGACGGCGATGGCGAAGGCGCTCAAGCGCAAGGGCTTCGTGTTCCTCGGCCCGACCACCTGCTACGCGCTGATGCAGGCCACCGGCATGGTCGACGACCACGTCGAGACCTGCTTCCGCGCACACGAGGCCGACCGGGGTGCGGCTGATCGGGGTCCGGCCGACTAGGGCTCTACCGGCTGGGGCGCGGCTGGCCGGGGCGCGACCTGCTGGGGCGCGGCTGGCCGGGGCGCCGCCGAACCGGTCCCGTCGTCCGGCCCGGTGAGGTGCGCGAGCGCGCCGATGATCCGCAGCTCGATGTCGTCCGGCCAGGGGAACGCGCGGGTGACCGACCGCTGGTGGGCGAGCCCGTGCAGCCCCATCCACAGCGCGACCGCGTCGGCGAACAGGTCGTCGCTGGTGGCCCGTCCCGCCTCCACGCACGCCCCCAGCGCCTCGACCAGCACCTCCAGGGGCGCGTTGCCCAGGGACATCAGCTCGTCGGCGGTGATCGACGTGGTGTCCAGGTCGGGCATCCACAGCCCGCCGAACAGGGTCCGGTACCGGCCGGGGTGGGCGCGGGCGACCTCCAGGTAGGCCAGGCAGATCGCGACCAGCCGCTCGCGCGGGTCGACCTCCCGGTCGCGGGCCTCGCGCAGCTGGACGGCCAGCGCCTCGAACTCCCGCCGCACCACCGCCATCATGATCGACGGCTGGTCGGGGAAGTGCGGGTAGATGGACGGCGCGGCGATGCCGATCCGCCGCGCGACCGACCGCAGCGTGACCAACCGCTCGTCACCCTCCTCGTCCAGGATCGCGGTGGCGGCGTCGACGATCTCCTCCCGCAGCTTGGCCCCCTCGCCCCGGCGGTTCCGCCTGCGGGCGGGCTTGCGCGCGGAAGCCCCGGCCGTGCTGTCCACAGCCGCGCCGTCCACAGCCGCGCCATCCCCGGCAGGGCTGCCCTCGGCGGGGACGTCCCCGGCAGGGCTGTCCCCGGCCGCGTGCGAGACGTCCGCGCCTGCGTCCCGCGCACCCGCGCCCGGCGCGCCAGCGCCCGCGCGCACCCCCGCGTCCCGCGCACCCGCGCGCACCCCCGCGTCACCCGCGCCCGTGCCCGTGACCTGGGTTTCCGCTGTCTCCGCCACCCCTGAGCTGCTGTTCTCCACCGCGTAACCATACACCGTGAAGTTTACGGCCGTGAGGGCTTGCGCGCCCTGAACTAACACATGTAGCTTTACGGCTGTAAGCACAACGGTCCCACCAAGAACACCCCCAGGAGAACCCCCATGACCAGCGCCACCGCCACCCGCGCCACCGAGGTCGTCCTCCCCGCCGCGGTCGAGCCGGAGGGCCTCCAGGTCCGCGTCCGCGACCTGCCCGCCCTCACCGACGGCCAGGTGGTCCTGCGCATGGACGCGACCGGCGTCTCGTTCGCCGAGCAGCAGATGCGCCGGGGCAAGTACTACGACCAGCCCGCGTTCCCCTTCGTCCCCGGCTACGACGTGGTCGGCACGGTCGTCGCCACCGGCCCCGGCGCGGACCCCGCCCTCACCGGCAAGCGCTTCGCCGCCGTCACCAAGACCGGCGCGTGGGCCAGCCACCTGGTGCTCGACGCCGCCGACCTGGTCCCCGTCCCGGACGGCCTCGACGCGGCCGAGGTCGAGACCGTGGTGGTCAACGGGATCACCGCCTGGCAGATGCTGCACCGGGTCGCCAAGGCCCGAGCGGGCGCGACGGTCGTCGTCCTCGGCGCGAACGGCGGTGTCGGCAGCACCCTCGTCCAGCTGGCCAAGCACGCGGGCATGACCGTCATCGGCACCGCCTCGCCCCGCCACCACGACACCGTCCGCGCGCTCGGCGCCACCCCGGTCGACTACCGCGACCCCGCCATGCACGACCGCATCCGCGAGCTGGCCCCCGACGGCGTGGACGCCGTGTTCGACCACGTCGGCGGCAAGGCCCTGGCCGAGTCGTGGAAGCTGCTGCGCAAGGGCGGCACGCTCGTCTCCTACGGCACCGCCGCCACCAAGGACGTCGAGGGCAGCTCGCAGCTCCCGGTCCTGGCGCTGTTCGCCCAGCTCGCGATGTGGAACTACTCGCCCAACGGCAAGGGCGCGCACTTCTACAACTTCTGGGCGGGCCTGCGCAACCGCGCGGAGTTCCGCGGCAAGCTCGTCGAGGACCTCACCCAGGTGCTGCGCCTGCTCGCGGACGGCGTCATCACCGCCAAGGTCGCCGCCCGGTTCCCGCTGTCCGAGGCCTCCGCCGCGCTCGCCCTCGCCGAGTCCAGGACCGTGCTGGGCAAGGTCGTCATCGTCCCCGAGGTGTGAGCGTGGCCCGGCCGCGCGGGCGCAGGGGCCAGGGCGCGCTGCTGCGGGACGACATCCTGGCCGCCGCGACCCGCCTGCTCGACCTGGGCGGCGAGCACCGCGTCACCCTGCGGGCCGTGGCCCGCGAGGCGGGCATCACCGCCCCGTCGATCTACCCGCACTTCCCCGACCCGCCCTCGGTCCTGAAGGCCGCGGCGGACGCGGGCCGCGCCGAGCTGGCCGCCCTGCTGACCGCCTCGGCCACCCGCTCGGCGGACCCTCGGCGCAGGCTGCACGACGCGTGCCGCGCCTACCTGGACTTCGCCACCACCCGCCCCGGCTGCTACCGGGTCATGTCCGACCACCCGGACGAGACCGCCCCAGGGGCCCCGACCACCGGCCACCTCGCGGCCCTGATCGCCGAGTGCGCCGCGACCGGCCGCTCCACCAGCACCGACCCGGAGGCCGACGCGGTCGCCCTGTGGCTGGGCCTGCACGGCATCGCCCACCAGCGCGCGGCGCACCGGCTGTTCCCCTGGCCCGCCGACCTGGTGCCCGACCTGGTCACCGCGCTCTCCGGCACCACCCGGCGCGCCGGACCGAACCGCTGAACCCGCTCCACCCACCACTCCCGGGAGGAACCGCCATGTCCACCACCACGATCGCCACCCCCGCCGCCCCGGCCACCGCGCCCCGCGAGGTCGACAACCGCTCCGCGTACGTCGCGTTCGGCCTCGCCTACCTGCTCGGCCACGGCGGCGCGGCCCTGTCCCACGGCGCGGACCCGGTCCTGGCCCTGCCCGGCTGGCTGCCGACCGCGTTCCTCGCGACGGGCCTGGCGGCGGGCTCGGTGCTGAGCACCGTCGCCGCCGTCCGCGCCAAGAAGGGCCTCGGCAAACCCGAGGCCACCACCGCCTCGCTGCTCGGCGCCATCTGGGTCACCGGCTTCGCAGCCCTGTTCCTGCTGATCACCGCGCTGGCCGACCTGACCGGCTCCGCCGACCTGCAGAGCGTCCTGTGGCCGACCGGGTCCGCGCTGGTGGTGGGCATGATCTACCTGGCCGAGGGCTCGGCCCGGCGCAACGCCCTGCACTACGCCCTCGGCACCTGGCTCGCCCTGGTGGCGGGCGCGGCGATCTTCCTGGGCGGATCGGGCCTGTTCGGGGCGCTGGCCGTGGCCGGTGGCGGCGCCTACCTGATCGCGGCGGTGCTGGAGCGCCGCAGGCTGGTCGGCGCGGGCGCGCTCGCCTGACCCCCGTGCGCGGGCAGCGGGGACCGGGCACCCGGCGCCGATCCGGCGCCGGGCGCCCGGCCGTCCCGCCTACCGCCCGGTGAACCGCGCCTCCCGCTTGCCCACGAACGCCGCGACCCCCTCGCGGTGGTCCTCGGTGGCCCCGGCCTCGGCCTGCGTGCGCGCCTCCACGGCCAGCGACTCGTCGAGCGTCCCCCAGGCCGCCGCGAGCGCCTCCTTGATCTTCGCGTAGGCCACCGTCGGCCCGGCCGCCAGCCGCGCCGCCAGCGCGTGCGCCGACCCGGCCCGCTCCTCGCCGGGCACCACCCGGTTCACCAGCCCGATCCGCAGCGCCTCCTCGGCGCCCACCGGCTCGCCGAGCAGCAGCAGCTCCGCCGCCCGCCCGGCCCCGACCAGCCGGGGCAGCGTCCAGGACGCCCCGGAGTCCGCCGTCAGCCCCACGTTCGCGAACGACATCACGAACCGCGCCTTCTCCGACACCACCCGCAGGTCGCACGCGAACGCCAGCGACGCCCCGGCCCCGGCCGCGATCCCGTTCACCGCCGCCACCACCGGCTTCGGCATCGCCGCGATCGCCGAGACCAGCGGGTTGTAGTGCCGCTCCACGGTCTCCAGCGGCGCGGGGTCGCCGGACTCCAGCAGGGCGACGTGCTCCTTCAGGTCCTGCCCGCCGCAGAACGCCCGGCCCGAACCGGTCAGCACCACGGCCCGCACCGACCCGTCGGCCGCCGCCTCCCGCACGGCCGCCAGCAGCGCCTCCTTCAGCGAGGTGGTCAGCGAGTTGAACGCCTCCGGGCGGTTCAGCACGAGGGTGCGAACGCCGTCGGCGTCGTCGACGAGGAGTTCGGACACGGGGGGACCTCCGTCAGCTAGGGGTTTGCTCGGCTCAACCGGACTCCTGCGCCTCGCGCGCGCCCGCAGGGGCCAGGCAGTCGTCCACGAACTCCCGCGCCGCCCCCGCCAGCCGCCCGGTGTGCCGGTCGAAGAACGCGGCGGCCTCCGCCCCCGCCCACCCGGCGGGCAGCAGCTCGTCCGGCAGCCCCGGATCGCGGAACAGGAACTTGCGCCACGCGTGCAGGAACCGCTGCGAGGCCGCGAACGCCACCGGCGGCGACCCGCCGTCCACAGCGGACACCACCGGCTCCCACTCGGCCACGAACCGCGCGTAGTCCGCGCCCAGCTCCGCCAGGTCCCACGCCCGCGCCGCCAGCTCGGACGGCTCGCCCTCGTGCTCCCCGAGGAACACCGAGGCCCCCACGCCCTCGGCCGCCAGCACCCCGCGCAGCTCCGGCGACGGCCTCGGCGCGATCCAGGTGACCGGCCCCAGCGACCCGTACCCGAGCAGCTGCAGCGACGGCGCGACCCGCTCCCGCACCTCCCGGTTCGGCGCCTCGTCCAGCACCACCACGTGCCAGCGACCGTCCCAGGTGGACGGCCGGGTGCGGTAGATGCGCGCCGCCGCCTCGTCGAGGCGGGTCTCCGCGCGGGGCGTCATCGCGTAACCGGGGCCGTCGGGCAGCCGCACCGGCTCCAACCAGCCCTGCCTGACCGTGCGCGACACGGCCGTGCGCACCGCGGGGGGCGCGAAGTCCAGCGGTTCCAGCAGGCGGACGAGGGCGGCGATCGTCGCGGCGCCACCGCGCTGCCGCAGGTGGCCGCCGTACACGTCGAACAGCGCGGAACGGGCTCGCACGAGGTCCGAGTCTGTCAGGACGGCCCCACGACACGCCACAGCCCCGGATTTCCTCACGGCCGGGTGACACGCCCGGTGTGACGGAGAAGTCTTTGCGGTACCGCCATCCTGGGCGTGATCAGGGCGTTGTCGGAGGGGGAAACCGCCGTTCCGGACGGGCGGAAAGATCGGTTCGGTTTCACTGTGCAGTCTGCATAGGGGAGAATGGGCGCCGTGTTCCGGCCCAGGTCGGAACGGGGAAGATCTGACGGAGGGAGCACGCTATGGCGGCCATGAAGCCCCGGACCGGCGACGGTCCCCTTGAGGTGACCAAGGAGGGGCGGGGCATCGTGATGCGCGTTCCGCTGGAAGGCGGTGGGCGCCTAGTGGTCGAGATGTCGGCCGACGAGGCGAACGCGCTGGGCGACGCGCTCAAGGCGGCCGCGGGCTGACCTGCCGGGACGAAGCCTCAGCGCCCCGGTTTCCCGAGCGGAACCGGGGCATCGCTTCGTCGTGCTCCGGAACGCAACCCCAGGAAACTCCAGGAGGAACGCCGCCGTGCACGTGCCGCTGCCCACCCCGCTGGTCGCCGTAGAGGTGGCCGACGAACCCCGTCCTGGCGTGCCACCGGTCGTGCTGACCGATGACGAAGCCGGGGAGACCCGCAAGGACGACGAGGGCCGCTGGCGGCTCGGAGTCGGGGGCGGGAAGCCCGCGCACTGGCGGCGCGCGGGCGCGGCGCTGACGCGGGAGCTGGCGGGCAGCGGCGCGCGGTTCGACGTCGAGCTGACCGACGCGGCCGACGCCGAGTCGGTGCGCGCGTTCGTGCTCGGCGCCGTCCTCGGCGGCTACAAGTTCAGCCTGACCAGCGGCGACGCGCCCGAGCGGGTGGAGTCGCTGCGCCTGGTCGCGCCCGACGAGGGCTACACCGACGTGCTGGCCGCCGAGGCGTTCCGGGCGCACCTGCTCGCCTCGGCCACCGCGTTCAACCGCGACCTGGCCAACGCGCCGTCCAACGTGAAGGACCCGGCCTGGGTGGCCGCCGCGGCGGTCGACGCGGCGCGCGGCACCCCCGGCCTGCAGGTGCAGGTCCGGGACGAGAAGTGGCTGGCCAAGCGCGGCTTCGGCGGCGTCCTCGCGGTCGGCGGCGGCTCCACCCGGCCGCCGAGGCTGGTCGAGCTGACCTGGCGCGGCGGCGACGGGCCGCACGTGGTGCTGGTCGGCAAGGGCATCACGTTCGACACCGGCGGCATCTCGGTCAAGCCCGCCGAGGGGATGCACCTGATGCGCACCGACATGTCCGGTGGCGCCGCCGTCATCGCCGCCGTGGTCGCGCTGGCCCGCCGCGGCTCACCGGTCCGGGTGACCGGCCTGGTGCCGCTGGCGGAGAACCACGTGTCCGGCTCGGCCTACCGGCCGGGCGACGTGGTGCGGCAGTACGGCGGGACCACCACCGAGATCGGCAACACCGACGCCGAGGGCAGGCTCGTGCTGGCCGACGCGCTGGCGTACGCGGTGGACGAGCTGGAGCCGGACGTCCTGGTCGACGTGGCGACGCTGACCGGCGCGATGAAGGTCGCGCTGGGGCTGCGCACGGGCGGGTTGTTCAGCAACTCGGACGCGGTCGCGGAGGCGCTGGCGGGCGCGGGCGAGCGCGTCGGCGAGGCGTGGTGGCGGATGCCGCTGCTGGAGGACCACGCGGACGACGTGCGCGGCCAGCTCGCCGACCTCCGCCAGACCCCGCCCGGCCCCGGCGGCATCACGGCGGCGCTGTTCCTGCGCGAGTTCACCGGCGGACTGCCGTGGGCGCACCTGGACATCGCCGGGCCCGCGCGCGCCGAGGAGGCGCACGACGAGGTCGTGCCCGGCGCGACGGGCTTCTCGGCGCGGACCCTGGTGGAGTTCGTGGAGGCGTACAAGGGCTGAGCGGACGCCCGGCGTCGGCGCGGGTCACCCCCCCCCCGCGCCGGGCTCCGGCGCGCTGGTCGGGGGCGCGCCGCCCGGGTGTCAGCCCGCCGACCGGGTGTCAGCCAACCCGGGAGTCGCTGACCAGGGGCCCGCTGATCGAGGGCTTGGCGACCGGGGGCTTGCCGACCGGGTGCTCGTTGATCGCGTGGTCGCGGAAGACGCGCACGGCGGGCGGCAGCGGGTGGTCGGTGGGCCAGACCAGGGCGATGCGGCGCTCGGCGCGCGGCAGGAGCGGCAGCTCGACCAGGTCGGTGGGGTGGTCGGCGGCGGGCAGCACCGCGACGCCCAGCCCGGCCGACACCAGCCCGCGCACCGTCTCCGTCTCCTGCCCCTCGAAGGCCAGCTCGGGCGTGAACCCGGCCGCCGCGCACAGCTCGTCGGTGATCTGCCGCAACCCGTACCCGCGCTCCAGCCCGACGAACGCCTCACCCGCCAGGTCCGCCACCCGCACCGCCCGCCGCCGCGCCGCCAACCGGTGCGAGGCGTGCACCACCAGCACCAGCTCCTGCCTCCGCAGCACCCGCCAGGCCAAGCGCCCCACCGCCCCGCCGGCCTCGGCGCCCGCCGCGCCACGGGCCGCATCCCCGCCGGCCGCATCGCCCGCTGTGCCGCCAGCCTCGGTGCCCGCCGCGCCGCCGGCCACATCCCCGCCAGCCGCACCGCCCGCCGCACCACCCGTCGCCCCGCCCCCCGCCTCCGCCCCCGAAGGCGGCGGCGCGATCAGCGCCAGGTCCACTCCGCCGTCCGCCAGCCGTTCCAGCAGCACCTGCCGCGAGTCCTGCACCAGCCGGAACCGCACCGCCGGGTGCCCGTCCCGGAACCCCCGCACCAGCCCCGGCACCAGCGACCGCCCCAGCAGGTGCAGGAACCCCAGCGCCACCTGCCCCCGCTCCGGGTCCACCTCCTCGGCCGCCGCCCGCCACCCCGCCTCCAGCGCCGCGACCGCCCGCTCCGCCGACTCGGCCAGCAGCCTCCCCGCCCTGGTCAACCGCACCCGCCTGCCGTCGCGCACCACCACCGGCGCCCCCAGCGCCTCCCCGAGCGCGGCCAGCCACCGGCTCACCGTGGGCTGCGGCACACCGGCGTGCTCGGCCGCGCGCGTCAGGTGCTCGTCGGTCGCCAGGAACCGCAGCACAGCGAGCTTCGGCGCCAATTCATCCATCACCGCATGAATTTTCCCCGAACAGCGCATTGGACGCATTGTTTAGCGTCGACACCATGACCAGGCTGACCACGGCCACCGCCGCGACCGGGTTCGCGACCTTCGCCCTGCTGTACGCGCCGCAGCCCGTGCTGCCGCAGCTGGCGGCCGAGTTCGGCCTCGACCCGAGCGGCGCGTCGTTCGCGATCGGCGCGGCCACCGGCGCGCTCGCGCTGGCCGTGGTGCCGCTCGCGACCCTGTCCGAGCGCCTCGGCCGCAGGCGGGTCATCGTCTGGTCGCTGGCCGTCGCCGCCGCCGTCGGCCTCCTGCTGCCGCTGGCCCCGGACTACCCGGTGTTCCTGCTCCTGCGCGTCCTGCAGGGCCTGGCGACCGCCGGGGTCCCCGCCGCCGCGATGGCGTTCCTGGCGGAGGAGGTCGGCGCGCTCGGCGTCGGCGCCGCGATCGGCGCGCTGGTGGCGGGCAACAGCGCGGGCGGCATGGTCGGCAGGCTCGTCGCGGGCGTCGGCGTCGACTGGCTCGGCTGGCGCGCCGCGCTGGCCCTGGTCGGCGCGTTCGGCGTGCTGTGCGCGGTCCTGGTGGCCCTGTTCCTCCCGGACGGCACGACCCGCCGCGCCCCCTCCACCCGCTCCGACGTGCGCGCGGGCCTCGTGTCGGCGGTCTCGGACCCGGTGCTGCTGTGCCTGCACGCGGTGGGCCTGCTGGGCACGGCCGCCTTCATCTCCCTGTTCAACGCGATCCCGTTCCGCCTGGCCGCGCCGCCCCTGTCCCTGCCCGCGCGGTTCGCCGCACTGGTGTTCCTGGCGTACGCGGCGGGCGGTCTGTGCTCGGCGCTCGCGGGCAGGCTGTCCGACCGCGTCGGCCGCGCGGCGGTGGCGGTCGGCGCGCTGGGCGTGGCCGCGACCGGCGCGCTCCTGACCCTGCCGGACGCCCTGCCCGCCGTCGGCGCGGGCCTGCTGCTGTTCACCGGCGGCTTCTTCGCCGCCCACGCCACCGCCAGCGCCTGGGTCGGCGCCCGCGCGCGGGCCAAGGGCCAGGCGTCGGGCGTCTACCTGTCCGCCTACTACCTGGGCAGCAGCGCGGGCGGCGCCCTGGGCGCGACGGCCTACGCCGCGTGGGGCTGGTCCGGCCTGACGGCGGCGATCACCTGCTGGCTGGCGCTGGCCGCCGCGGCGATCGCCCTGGCCCACCTGCTCACCGCCCGCGCCCCCGCTCAGAACTCCAGCGGCACCACGACCCCCGGATCCGCCGCGATCTCCACGTCCCCCACCCGCGGCAACCGCTTCCGCCCGGACTCCAGCCCGAACGTCACCGACCGCGCGTCCGCGGGCACCTCCACGACCACCGCGCCGGGGAACACCTGACCGCCCCCGCGCGTCCCCACCACCGGGGCCCGCGTCCCGTCCGGCAACCGCACGTCGAACATCGACGCGGTCAACCCGGCCCCGTCCGAGTCCGGCAGCCCCTCGGCGCGCAGCCGGAACTCCACCAGCGCCCGGTCCGCCCCGGACGCGGTGACCAGCTCGTGCCGCAGGTCCGCGCTCACCGGCCGCTGCCTGCCCATCCGCACGCCCGCCACGGTCAGCGACCCCCGCGCGCCCGCGACCCGCACCCCGAGCCCGACCTCGGCGAACCGGTCGGGCACGGCCTTGCGCCGCAGCGCCGCGGGCGGCTGCCCCAGCGGCTTCCCGGACGGCAGCTCGATCCGCTGCTCCAGCGACCGCGCCCCGACCGTGCTCAGCGCCAGCGCGTGCGCGCCGGAGCCCTCGCCGACCGGCGCGGTGTACACCAGCCACGCCGTCCCCCGCTCCGGCAACCGGTCCAGCGGCACCACCCGCCGCCTGCCCGGCAGCTCCAGCGCCAGCTCCGACGGCTGGGGCCGCCACCCCCGCCAGCTGTCCCGGTCGAACGCCGGATCGGTCTCGTCGTGCCGGTCCACCTCGATCCGCAGCACCCGCAGCCCCACCCCGTGCTCGGCGCGCAGCTCCCCGGCCCCGGTGGGCCACGACGCGGGCTCGGCGCGCCCGGTGACCCGGACCTCCAGCTGGTCGTCCCGCACCACCGCCCCGTCGACGGCCTCGACCGCGCCGCCGTCCTCCAGCACGGCCAGGTAGTCCGGCCCGGCCGCCTCCACCCGGACCTCGTCCGGGACGCTGGTGAGCCCGTCGGCCCGGACGAGGTTCCCGACCGGGACGCTGCGGTTCCCCGCACCGGGCACCTGCGGCGGCTGCACCTCCAGCCGCACCCCCGAGTCGGACTCGGCGACCCGCTTCATCGGGATCGGCACCCAGTCCACCCCGCCCGAGGTGCCCGGCACCTGCACGGGCCCGCACCACAGCCTCGGGTCGACGTCGGCCTTGCCCGGCCCGGTCCTGGCGAACCAGCAGCTCACCCCGCCGCCGACCCGCGCCACGTAGCCCAGGTTCAGCGCGTAGCTCATCTCCGACTCGCCCGCCGCCTGGAGCGCGGCGGCGTCGAGCACCAGCTTCCCGCCGAGGGTCGGCGGGGCCTGCGCGCCGCGCGCGCTCGCCGTCGAGCAACCCCCGACGGCGAACAGCGCCACCACCGCCACCACTCCGGCGAACCGCACAACCGCACCCCCAACCGGTCGGGGGTGTGCCGCCGCGGTTCGGCGACAAACACCCACCGCCCTTTAAAGGCCTTGGGGGAGGTATTCAGGTTGCACAAATTCACCTGTGTCGTGAATCACAAACAGGTTTAATCCGGCGGAGCAACTTTTCTAGCGCGTGTTTTCCAGGGCGGCGCGGTACACGTCCACCGTCTGCTCGGCGACCGTTCCCCAGGAGAACTCCCGCACCGCGCGCTCCCGCCCCGCCGCGCCGAACGCCGCCGCCCGCGCCGGATCGGCCAGCAGCGCGTTCACCGCGTCCGCCAGCCCGGCCCGGAACCCGGCCTCGTCCGAGGCGTCGTAGTGCACCAGCAGCCCGGTCTCGCCGTCCCGCACCACCTCGGGGATGCCGCCCACGTCCGAGGCCACCACGGCGGTCCCGCAGGCCATCGCCTCCAGGTTCACGATCCCCAGCGGCTCGTACACCGACGGGCACACGAACACCGCCGCCCGGCTCAGGATCTGCTTCACCTGGTCCGCGGGCAGCATCCCCTGCAACCACACCACCCCCGGCCGCGCCGCCGACAGCTCGGCGACCGCGACCCGCGTCTCCTCGGCGATCTCCGGGGTGTCCGGCGCGCCCGCGCACAGCACGACCTGCGCCTCCGGCGAGATCCGGTGCGCCGCGGCCACCAGGTGCCCGACGCCCTTCTGCCTGGTGATCCGCCCCACGAACGCCACGATCGGCCGGTCCGGGTCGATCCCGTTGGCCACCAGGGCGTCCACGCCGTCGACCGGCCGGTACTCCTCGGTGTCGATCCCGTTGCGCACCACGTGCACCCGCGCCGGGTCGAGCGCCGGGTAGCAGTCCAGCACGTCGGCCCGCATCCCCTCGCTCACCGCGATGACCGCGTCCGCCGCCTCGTACGCGGTCCGCTCCACCCACGACGACACCCGGTACCCGCCGCCGAGCTGCTCGGCCTTCCACGGCCTGCGCGGCTCCAGCGAGTGCGCCGTCACCACGTGCGGCACCCCGTGCAGCAGCTTCGCCAGGTGCCCGGCCAGGTTCGCGTACCAGGTGTGGGAGTGCGCCAGGTCGACCCCGCCCAGCGCCGCCGCCATGCCGAGGTCGGCTGACAGCACCCCCAGCGCGGCGTTCGCCCGCGCCAGCTCCAGGGCCGGGTTGTGCGCGGTCGCGTCGGGCCTCGGCCCGCCGAACGCGTGCACGTCCACCTCGACCAGTTCGCGCAACCTCGGCACCAGGAAACCGACGTGCACCCCAGCCCCGCCGTAGACCTCCGGCGGGTACTCCCGAGTCAGCAGTCCAATTCGCACACCGGTCACGGTAGTCGGCCCCATTGGGGCGGCCGGGTGAACAGGCGGCCAACCGCGTTGTTCACCGCACTTGGCCATTGGTGGGGCGGCTTCCCGACGGTTAGGGTCATCACCGTGAAGGGCCAACCGCACGTCCTGGGAATTGTCCTCGCCGGTGGTGAGGGAAAGCGGCTGTGGCCGTTGACCGCTGACCGGGCCAAGCCCGCGGTGCCCTTCGGAGGCAACTACCGGTTGGTGGACTTCGTCCTGTCGAACCTCGTGAACGCGGGCTTCGTCCAGCTCTGCGTGCTCACGCAGTACAAGTCGCACTCGCTGGACCGGCACATCTCCACGACGTGGCGGCTGTCCAACGTGCTGGGGCAGTACGTGACGCCGGTGCCCGCGCAGCAGCGCCTCGGCCCGCGCTGGTACACCGGCTCGGCCGACGCGATCTACCAGTCGCTCAACCTCGTGCACGACGAGAAGCCCGACCACATCGCGGTCTTCGGCGCGGACAACGTCTACCGGATGGACCCCGGTCAGATGCTCCAGCAGCACGTCGACAGCGGCGCGGGCGTCACCGTGGCCGGGATGCGGGTGCCGCGCGCCGAGGCCAAGGCGTTCGGCTGCATCGACTCCGACGAGTTCGGCAAGATCACCCAGTTCCTGGAGAAGCCCTCCGAGCCGCCGCACGTGCCCGGCGACCCCGAGGTCACCTTCGCGTCCATGGGCAACTACATCTTCACCACCGAGGCCCTGCTCGACGCCCTGCGCGACGACGCCGCCGACGCCGACTCGGACCACGACATGGGCGGCAACATCATCCCCGCCCTGGTGAACCAGGGCCGCGCGCACGTCTACGACTTCGCGGACAACAGCGTCCCCGGCGAGAGCGAGCGCGACCGGGGCTACTGGCGCGACGTGGGGACCATCGACGCCTACTACGAGGCGCACATGGACCTGGTGTCGGTGCACCCGGTGTTCAACCTCTACAACCAGTCCTGGCCGATCCGCACCGCGACGCCCCCGCTGCCGCCCGCCAAGTTCATCGCGGGCGGGAGCGCCGAGGACTCGATGGTGGGGCCGGGCTCGATCATCTCGGGCACCGTGCACGGGTCGGTGATCAGCTCGGACGTGGTGGTCGAGACCGGGTCGGTGGTGCAGGGCAGCGTGCTGCTGCCCGGCGTGCGGATCGGGCGCGGCGCGGTGGTGCGGCGGGCGATCCTGGACAAGAACGTGGTGGTGCCGGACGGCGCGCTGATCGGCGTCCACCCGGCGACGGACCGGTCGCGGTACACGGTCAGCGCGGGCGGCGTGACGGTGCTCGGCAAGGGC
>NZ_JBQGCX010000204.1:0-3729 GCF_052038725.1 Actinosynnema sp. | reverse complement strand
TTCCTTGTGCCTGCGCTGTACCCGTCAGTAACGTCGCTCGGACGATTCAGCCACGGGATTGCCCCGAGAGTTCCGGGAGAAACGCCCATGCGGAGCAGGCAGCGCTTGGCGGGATTGCTCTTCGCGGTGCTGCTGCTCGGGACCTGCGCGCTTTCCACCGCCGTTTACCTGGGCGCCTTCCGGGGAGAGGCCCCGGTGCTGCTGCGCACCGACCGGGTCGGCAACCAGCTCCAGGTGGGCTCCGAGGTGAAGCTGCTCGGCGTGCCGATCGGGCGGGTGCGCGCGGTGCGGGCCACCGGGGACGGGGCCGAGATCGAGCTGGGGATCGACCCCGAGCAGGTCGGGCTGGTTCCGGGGAACACCACGGCGCGGCTGCTGCCGAAGACGCTGTTCGGCGAGCGGTACGTGAGCCTGGAGGCGCCCGCCCGGCCGAGCGGGGCGCTGGCGGCCGGGGACGTCATCGACCAGGACCGCAGCGGCGCGGCCGGGGAGCTGGAGCGGGTGCTTGCGGACCTGATGCCCACGTTGCAGGCGGTGCGGCCGGACAAGCTGTCGACCGCGCTCACCTCGATCGCCACAGCGCTGCGGGGGAGGGGGGAGGACCTCGGGGACACCGTGGTGGAACTGGACGAGCACCTGCGGGCGTTCGCCCCGGACCTGCCCGCGCTCACCGAGGACCTGGGCAAGCTCGCCGGGGTGGCCGAGGTGTACGCGGGGGCGGGGGACGACCTGGTGTCCGCGCTGGCCGACGCCACCACGACCAGCCGCACCCTCGCCCGCCAGCGCGCGGACCTGGCGGCGCTGCACCGGAACCTGACCACGGCGGCCGACGACCTCACCGGGTTCGTCTCCGCCAACTCCGGCAACCTGGTGGCGCTCGCGGGCAGCGCCCGGCCCAGCCTGGAGCTGTTCGCCGAGCACGCCCCGAGCTACCGCTGCGTCCTGCGGGCCGTGGACCGGCTCCGGCCCGCCGTGGACCAGGCCCTCGGCGAGGGCGGCGACCAGCCCGGCCTGCACGGGGAGCTGGTGGTGGTGCCGGGACGGGCGGGGCGCGAGCCGGGGCGGCGCGCGCCGGGGCACCCCTGCCCGCAGGGGCCCGCGAACCCGGTCGCGCCCGGCGACGTGCCGGGCTGGGCGGGGCTGCTGCTCGGCACGGGGGCGCGCTGATGCGCGGCGGGACGGGCGGGCTGGCCGGGCCGCTGGTCAAGTTCGGGGTGTTCGTCGTCGTCACCGTCGCGGCCACCGCGTTCCTCGCCGCCACCATCACCGGCGTCGACCTCGGGCCGGGAACCGGCTACACCGCCCGCTTCACCGACGTCACCGCGCTCGCCGAGGGCGACGAGGTGCGCATGTCCGGGGTGCGGATCGGGCAGGTCGAGTCGATGGCGCTGGTGGACGACGGGCTGGTCGACGTCCGCTTCTCGGTCGAGCGCGGGCGATCGCTGTCCGCCGAGGTCACCGCCGCTGTCAAGTACCGCAACCTGGTCGGCCAGCGCTACGTCTCGCTCGACCAGCCCGCCGGGCGGATCGGTGAGCGGCTGCCCGAGGGCGGGCTCATCCCCGTCGAGCGCACCGCGCCCGCGCTCGACCTCACCGCGCTGTTCAACGGGTTCCGCCCGCTGTTCCAGGCGCTGGACCCCGAGGACGTCAACCGGCTGTCGCTGCAGGTCGTCCAAGTCCTGCAGGGCGAGGGCGGCACGGTCGAGAGCCTGCTCGCGCACACCGCCTCCCTCACCTCCGCGCTCGCCGCCAAGGACCGGGTGATCGGCGAGGTGGTGGACAACCTCAACACCGTGCTCCAGGCGGTGAACTCGCGCGGCGACAAGTTCTCCTCGCTCATCGCCGCCCTGCGCGCCCTGGTGTCCGGGTTCGCCGCCGACCGGGACAGCGTCGGCTCCGCCATCGGCGGCATCGGCGCGCTCACCGACAGCACCGCCCGCCTGCTGGAGCAGGGCAGGCAACCCCTCAAGGACGACGTCGACCGGCTCGGACTGCTCGCGGGGAACCTCGCCGACGCGCCCGAGCTGGAGTCCTTCGTGCGCACCCTGCCGGTGAAGTTCGAGGCCATCGGGCGCACCGCCTCCTACGGCTCGTGGCTCAACTTCTACCTGTGCCTGGCGAAGTCCGACGCGCCGCCCGCGCCGGGCGGCGGCGACGTCGGCATCCCCCTCACCGAAGCGAGGTGCCGCCGATGACCCGCAGACCGGCGCTGATCGGGGCCTTCGGGCTCGTCGCGCTCGCCGTCGCGCTCGCGCTCGCGCTCGGGCTGGACGCCGTCCCGCTCACCTCCGGCACCCGCTACCGCGCCGAGTTCGCCGAGGCCGCCGGGCTCGAACCCGACGACGAGGTCCGGGTGTCCGGCATGAAGGTCGGCGAGGTGTCCCGCGTCGAGCTGCGCGGCGACCGGGTGCTCGTGGAGTTCCGGGTGCGCGGGCTGGCGCTCGGCGACCGCAGCACCGCCGACATCCGCATCAAGACGCTGCTGGGGCAGAAGTTCCTGGCACTGGGCAGCGCGGGGCGCGACCCGCTCGACCCGGCCACGCCCATCCCGCTGGAGCGCACCACCTCGCCCTACGACGTGGTCGACGCGTTCAACGGGCTCGCGGGCACCCTCGGCGACCTGGACGCCGAGCAGCTCGCGGAGAGCTTCCGGGTCCTGTCCGACTCCTTCCGCGACACCCCCGAGCACGTCCGGGGCGCGCTGGACGGCCTGACCTCGTTGTCCCGCACCATCTCCACCCGCGACCAGGAGCTGCGCACCCTGCTCGACGGGACCGAGCAGGTGAGCGGGGCGCTCGCCGAGCGGGCCGACGACGTCACCGCGATCGTCGAGGACGGCAACCGGCTGCTCGCCGAGATCAACCGGCGGCGCGCCGCCATCAGCGGCCTGCTGGACGGGGCCCGCGAGCTCTCCCGCCAGCTGAGCGGACTGGTGGCGGACAACGACGCGCGGCTGCGGCCCGCGCTGGAGCAGGTCGAGCGGGTCACCGACCTGCTGCGCCGCGAGCAGGCCGCGTTCGAGCGCGGGCTCTCCCTGGCCGGGCCGTACTACCGGCTGCTCTCCGACGCCACCGGCACCGGGCCGTGGGTCGACACCTACGTGTGCGGCCTGGTCGTCACCACCGAGCGGCGCGACTGCCCCACCGGGGGGCGCTGATGTTCCGGAGCGTGGCGCAGCGGCGGCGGTACGCGCTCCTCGCGCGGGTGATGGTCCTGGTGCTGCTGGCGGCGACGGCCGTGTGGTGGGTCTTCCTGCAACCGCAGGGAATCCGGTTCACCGCGCGCTTCGCGTCCGCCGTCGGCGTGTACCCGGAGTCGGACGTGCGGGTGCTCGGCGTGCGGGTCGGGCGGGTGCTGTCCGTCGTGCCGGAGCGGGACTCGGTGCGCGTGGAGGTCGAGCTGGACCACGGGGTGCGGGTGCCCGCCGACGTCCGGGCCGCCGTGGTCGCGCCGTCCGTCGTCGCCGACCGGTACCTCCAGCTCACCCCCGCCCACACCGGCGGCGAGCCGCTGGCCGCCGGTGCGGTGGTGCCGCTGGAGCGCACCGCCGCGAGCATCGAGCTGGACCAGCTGTACGGCAGCCTGGAGCGGCTGCTCGACGCGCTCGGACCGGACGGCGCCAACCGAGGGGGCGCGCTGTCCGACCTGCTCGGCACCGGCGCGTCCGCGCTCGACGGGAACGGCGCCAGGCTCGGGGAGGCGGTGCGGGAGCTGGCGTCCGCGACGCGC